>CAYXZZ010000005.1:0-33320 GCA_964470055.1 uncultured Mycoplasma sp. | reverse complement strand
TTTTTCCATGGTATACATGTGCTATAATTGCTATATTTCTCTTTTCCATTTTTATACACCTCTTCTTGCAACGTTCATCATTATAACACAAAGTAAAAAAAAATACTAGATATTTCTAATATTTTTTGTTGATAAATAGTAGTTAATGACTCATTAAATAATCTATATAATCGGCTAATGTTTTATATACTGGTAGATTTAATTTATCTAGCATTGGATTATGTCTTTCGACTGTTGCGGCATCGAAGGCCTCTAACATTTCGTAGTCGTTGATGTCATCACCAATAACGTGAAATTTTGTTGGATTAAGACTAGCAACTTCTGCTAAGCGAATGATTGCTTGCTTTTTGTCATTTAATGGATTGTTGACATTAACGTGTTTTCTACTTGCATAGGTGTATACATTTAATTCTTTAGAGATGAGTTTGGCAATGCGGATTCCATCTTCTTTAGTTGTTGCATATAATGAAGAAACTTTAATGCAGTCATCAGGATTTGTGGTTATGTTATAACCATCTTCTAGATATGGGTCGTAACCGTTTTCTTTTAGTATTTTGACAGTTTTTTCCACTACTTCCCGGTCTAAATTAATTTTTTTTAAACAATAATCTGTGCTGTCGAATATTAAGGCTCCATCTGCACAAACTAGATATGTGTATGGGAGACCTAGTTTGATTAAGTCTTCTTTTATTTCTAAATAGGTTCTTCCTGTGATGATGCAAAAGATGTTTCCCTTAGCAATAAACCTTTTTACTGCTTCAATATTTTTTCTTGTTTTTTCTTCATCGTCTAAAAAGTACAATGTATTATCAAAGTCACTACCTAAAATTTTCATTAAATCACCCTCTATGTTTAGTATATACTACTTTATTTTAAAAGGAAAGCAGTATATTTTTCAAAAAAATAATTTTTTTTTTACAAAAAAGTGTTGACAATATTTCTGGTTCTGGTATAATTTAACTTGTCTACTTGATTTAGTCGACTTGGTCTGACGGAAAAGGCTGAGGGGCTAATTGCAATGTGCGGATGTAGTTTAATGGTAGAACCTCAGCCTTCCAAGCTGACTACGTGGGTTCGATTCCCATCATCCGCTCCATTGAGAGAATTACTCACACTTTTGTGTGAGTTTTATTTTTATAGAATATCCTATGTCACTTGTTGATATGGGATTTTTTCATATATGAAAGGAGGATCAACAAATGAAAATAACCATAGAACATTTAGAATTTCCTTTAAGTGTTAAGGATAAAATTACTAAAATACCTAAAATATCAAAATTACATTTAGATTTTATATCAGGTAAAAATATTCACTTTGATAAAACTAACCTATCTATAAAAGAACCACATAAGATAATCATTAGTAATGAATCATCTTGTTTAATCCTAATTTCTTATGAAGATGATAACAACTTATATACAAAAGATAGTCACGAAATTATGACTTTAAATAAATTATCTGATTTAGTTCTAAAAATGTGAAAAATTAAAAAAATTTAATTTTTTTTAAAATTTATTTTTCCCTTATTTTATAAGGGTTTGAGAGCATTTTTAAGATATTTTTACAAAAAAGTGGCCATTTACTTTCCGGTTAAAATGTGATATTATGGTAATATACGACAATTGTCGATAGGCATATTTTTTTAGTCGTATATATGGTGTTTAGTAGTTCTTACACAAGGGAATTTCTCTTGTGTTTTTTGTTGTTCAAAATTAAAAATAGAAAGGAGAAAAAGAAAATATGAACACAGAAAGAAAGAACGTTATTGCAGGACTATATCCTCGTGTTTCGACCGACGATCAAGTCCGTGAAGGATTTAGTTTAGATGAGCAAGAAGAAGAGATGTTAAGGTTATGTGAGTATAAGAATTATCAGGTGTATAAAGTCTATCGTGAGGAAGGTGTTTCAGCAAAAAATATGAATCGTCCTAAATTTCAAGAAATGATTCAAGATTTGAAAGATGGAAAGATTAATAGAATCATTGTTCACAAACTAGATAGACTTACAAGATCAATTCAAGATTTAGAAGTTATTTGTAAACTTATTGAAGAATATAATTGTAGCTTAGATAGTGTTAATGAAGAAATTAATACAGATACTGCTATGGGTGTATTCTTTATAAGAATGACTACTATACTTGCTCAACTTGAAATTGAAAGAACTTCAGAAAGAACTAAATTCGGATTAAAAGGTGCCGCAAAGAATGGACATTTTTGTGGTAAAGCCCCTATTGGTTATAAAAAAATCAATAAGGAATTAGTCATCGATGATTTAGAAAGTGAGGTGGTAAAAGAAATATTTGATGACTATGTTAACGGATTATCAGTTTGCACTATTACTAAAAAACTTAATAAGAAGAATGCTCTTAATAGAAACTGGAGAACTACTACTATTGATAGAATGCTATCCAACTATATTTATTGTGGAGATTATTTATACGGGAAAAGAGCAAAGAATACAGAGCCAATTCATTTAGAAGATGTATGCCCTGCTATCATTGATAAAGAAACTTTTAAAATGGTACAAGCACAAAAAGAAAGAAATTTAAAGAACTATACTAGAAAGCACACTTATGTATATATGCAAAAAATAGTATGTTCTAAATGCAATAAAATTATGGGTGGTTCTTCCTCTACTTCAAAGAATAAACCTACTCAAATTTATTATAAATGTAATTGTTGTAATACTAGAATTAATGAAAAGAAAATTGAAAAACCTTTAATGTTATTCTTAAACGATATGTTAGATTATTATCTGCTTATCGATAATAACTTTAAATCCTTTTTTAACGAAGATTTAAGCATTGAAATAGACAAATGTAATAAGATGTTAGATAAGTGCAATAAGAAGCTTAAAAAGATAAAAGAAGCCTATCTCGATGACTTGATAGACAAAGATGAGTTTATAACAGAAGAAAATACTATTAAATCACAAATAAATGATATAGAATTGAAACTTAATCAACTAAACAACACTAACAACAACGAAAATCATAAACAAGATTTAAATCTATATTATAATCTATTTCAATTAGAAAAAATGAAATATAAATCTTATTATGCTAGAAAAAATGGATTATGGAATAAACTTACTAAAGAACAAAAATCAAAACTAATTATGAAATATATAGACTCTATTGAAATAGAAAAAGTTAAAGATGAAATAGTTATTAAAAAGATAAATATTAATAAAAAAGAAATTATGAATATTGGTTATATGTTTAGAAATGATTGTTTTGATATGGCAATTAATATTAATGATAGAGATATTATTTTATCTAATGAAAAAACTAAAAAAGATATAGATAAATATATTAATTCATTAAGTAAGTTTTATAATATATCACCTATTACAATAGAAAAGGATAAATTAAATCTAGATGAATTTGATAATAATAACAATTTATTACAGATAATTCCTAATAAAAAGAATCATAAATTTGATAAGGATAAATACACTTTATTGCTAATAAATGGCTAAAGTATGGTAAAATCATATTAGGAATGGTGGTCTATTTATGAAATATAAAACTATTTATGATCAAAACGAAGAATTTGTTTCAATATTAAAACAAAATAAAGATTTAATGACAATACTTGATTACATTTATGAATTAAATTTACCAAATTTTTATATTGCAGCAGGTTCTGTTTTTCAAACGATATGGAATTACTATGATAAGAAACCTTTAAATTTTGGAATAAAAGATATTGATATTATATATTATGATTCTAATAACCTATCTAAAGAAGTTGAAAAAGAACTTGAAAATAAAATCATAGAACATTTTAAAACTTTAAATTTAAATTACGAATTTGATGTTCACAATGAAGCTAGAATGCATTTATGGAAAAAAGAAAATGAAAATAAGAATATTAATCAATATGAAAATTCGGAGGATGCAATCGATCAATGGATTGCTACTGTCCATTCAATTGGAATAACTAAAGAAAACGATAATATTAAAGTCTATGCTCCATATGGTTTAAGTGATATATTTAGTAGAACAATTAGACCAATTAAGCATAAAGCTAATTCTAAAGAACTATATGATAAAAAAGTTGAAAGTTGGCAAAAACGTTTTGATAACTTAAATATAATTGAATGGTAAAATTATTATTTTGAACACAGAAATGTGTTCTTTTTTTGTGTCTTGGTGGTGGAAAGGAGATGACAATTATTAACTACTTTTTTGAAATAGTAGTACCACAAATTCTTGAATATTTTAAGGAAAATAAAGAAGAAATTCCTAATTATCTTATGCTAGAAGTTTTAAAAAAAGATAAACAATATCAAGAACAAATTGAAAAGATTTTAGAATTATCTAAAGAAGAAAATGAGAATAAGAAGAAAGGAGAATAAATAATGAGTTATGCAATTTTTAGAGGTGAAGGCATTATGACAATACATGAATTATCACAAAGAGGCAGTCATAATGGAAGAACAAAGGATAAATACAAATCTAATCCTAATATTAGGATTGAAGATAGTAAAAATAATATTGAAATAATAAAATGTAATAATTATGCAGAGAAATTTTATGAAATAACAAGAGAATATCAAAAAGAACATTCTGAAAGAATGAAGAATATGAGAGCTGATAGAAAAAAGTCTTTTTATAATATGGTAAATGATTCTAAAAGTGTTGTAGCTGATGAAATAATATTTACAAGTGATAAAGATTTCTTTAAAAATTTGAGTAAAGAAGAACTTATGAGATGGGCAAATGAAACTATGAATTTTGTTTATGAAGATTTAGGTTATACAAAAGAACAAGTCTTACATGCTGTTATTCATATGGATGAAAAAGTGCCCCATTTACATTGTGTTGTTATACCACTTGTTCGAAAATTCGATAAACGAACTGGTACAACAAAATACACTATTTCTAAACGATCATACATTAAATCTGATATTCATTTAACTGAATTACAAGATAAATATCACGAACGTTTAACTAAGAAAGGATTCAAATTAGAACGAGGAGAAAAACACACAGGAGTCAAACATTTATCAATGGGACAATTTAAAAATGTTGCTAGATATTATGATAGACAAGCATTTAGAAGTAAGAAAAAAATAGAAGAACAATATTGGAAAATAAAAGGTTCATTACAAAATTCTAAAAAGAAAGCACTAACTGATAAAGTAATTATTGATGGAGAAATTTATCATATTCTATTAAATTTTCTAGATATGTATAGTGAAGAAATTCAAAATATGGTAACAAGCAAAGCATTTGTTGAAAGTTTAAATGAATTCACTTGTGATTATAAAACATTAGAAAGAAAATATAAAAATAGTCTTATTGATATCAATTTTTTAGAAGATGAGAATGGTAAATTACACGAAGATAAAAATAATTTACTAAATTTTATTAATCATTTATTGTTAATTTTAAAAGAATTTTTTAGAGAAATTTTATTATCTAATGATAAAAAGAAGAAAGAAACGACTATAGATATTTTAAAAGAATGTTATGATAATGACTTATATAATTCTACAGATTTAAAAGAAATATCTAAAGATACTGATAGTGAAACAGAAGTAAATATTTTTATAAATACAGAATCATTAGAAAAAGACTACGATATTTTTTAAAAGTCGTAGTCTTTGATACATACTAAATTTTTGATAATTTAGAAACGCACTTGCAAATTGACATAGTCAATTAGCGTGCGTATTAGACATATTTAAGTAATTCAGTAAATTCAGTATATCCTGAATCCGTATTTAGATGACCGCCATTTTTTATAATAACTTCTTTGGCATCTGTTGATTCAGCAAATTTATGAAATACATCTTGCGGAATATAAGGATCGTCATCTCCATAAATACAAATTATCTCATTAGCATATTTTTTAATTTCTTTAATTTCATTTTCATCTACATAATAAGTCGGATTAATTTTATTGTGTATATCATTTTCATCAGGTGCTAAATAATTATTAAAACCACTTACTAATATTAATTTATCAATTTTGATTTTATTCTCTAACACATATTTAAGAGCACAAATACTACCTGTAGAATGTCCTATAATAACAGAATCATTATTAATCATATTAAATTCTTTATAATATATATCTAATAATTTTTTCCATTCATTATAATTATGCTTATCTAACTCTATAGGAAATTGTGGGATTACACACAAAGAGTTATTAGAATCAATTTGTTCTTTAAACCAAGGAAACCAATTTTCTATATTACTTCCCATAAAACCATGTATTATAAAATAGTTTTTCATTTATCAATTCTCCTTTTATTATTTAAAATAATCTTCATCAAGCAATGGAACAATATCTATTGCAGGTTCTTCATATGGATGTACTTCTCTTAGTGTAGAAAGAACTTTTTTAACTTTTTCGATATCACATACAAATTCCAATTTTTCTTCTTCAACAAATTCTAATTTATTTTTTTCACCAATATGTGGATTAGCATTTTCATTTGGTATAAAAGTACCTATAGATTTTGTGGAAGTTGTGCAATATGAATATTCTCCTATGATACCAGCCCCAGCTTCACATATTGCTTTTCTAACTTCATTAACATTTTCCAATGGTATAGTTACAAATATTTTTACTTTATTAATATTTATATTCATTTAACAAACACCTTCCTTATTCAAATTCTATTATTTCTTCTGCTGCAGCATAAACGTCTAATCTATTTTCAATGTTAATTCTATTAACAATCCAATTTCTCATAGTACACTGATCAACAAATTCCCTAACTCTATTTTTACCATACATTTCCTTTAATGTGACAACGACACCAAATTTTAATCCTCTATCTCTTTCAAATCTTTCTTTGTTTGTTATTTTCAATCCCCATAAATTTGAATTATTAGTGCTTTGTCTCGGAATTTTTTTCTCTTTAATTTCATCAACAACAACTTTTACATTGTCCCATTTTCTATATAAATCTCTTGCAGTAGCTTCATTAGTTGCTTTTTCTAAATCTTCACCTTGAGTATTTCTATTAATTGACCTTATACCTTTTTTTCCTATCCTACCAAATTGTAAATCAAGTTCGGTATTTGTATAATCTACGCCTTGACTCCTTGTACACTTAGGAAAATAACACAAAACAGCTTTTGCATAAAATGGAAATTTTTCATTAACCATTGGTACAGGTAGATTATATGTATAAGTATAATAAGTGTTCGCATTACCCTCGATATAAAATTTAATTTCATCTTTTTGTCCAAGCATTACATCTGATATTTTTGTAGGAACGACTCCATACCCTAAATATTCTTCATTGGGATTAGTTTTTTTCCAACCAACCGCTGAATCAATAATCAATGCTTTTGCAATTTCTCTAGACAATCCCATTTTATCAATTAAATAACATAATTTTCTTGAAATCCATGGAGCAGCAAATGATGTTCCCTGTTGTAAATCTAATCCTGTAGGAGTACATACATTAACATATTCGCTTGAATCACCACCAAAAGCACACACATCAGGTTTTACAAAAAATGATAAGACTTTACCTTTTCTTGAATAAGATGCTTTCTTTCCATCTTTATCAACAGCATTTACAACCATAGAGTTAATAGAATCAGCCGGTGCTCCAATTCTAACTACATCTTTATTTCCATTAGAGTTTGTCCCAGCTACAACAAAAATAACATTATTCTCATATTGTATCTCATCTAATGCTGCTGCCTCGGGTGAAATGTAGTTCTCATTTATTTCAAATTTAGAACCTAAAGATATATTCCAAACATGAATATCACTATTTTCACTAACGATTCTTTTGATTTTATTTATTATATCGTATGAGTTGTTAACACCCTCTTTTGCAACTCCAAAGTGTCTAACTCTAAACATTCCACATTCATCATCCCATTTTTTATTTGACCTTGCACCATCTACAATTATAGAACTAACTTCTGTTCCGTGCACATAATCTTTAGGTTCCCTTGTAATATGTTCATTTAAACAATCTTTATAATCTACCCAATTTGAAAAATACGAATCTGTATCAAACAATGTATCAATAACTCCTATTGTTGGTTCATTTGTTGGTGATGGCATATTTGAAAAGTCTACATTAATGTCTACTTTATTTTCACTTTCTTTATAGTAAGTAGCCAAATCAATCATAGCCATAGAAATTATATATGGTGCACTTTGTCTTATTTTTAATAGAACTGAACTATCATTACTATAAATTGTATCATTTGCAAAGACTTCATACTCCGTATTTTTTAATCCAATCTTTTGCATTAAGTTAACTATATCTAAATCAGTATCAAAAATAGTTATATATGAATTTTTTTCTTTAATAACATCATTATTTTCATATAAATCAAATTTCTCTATATCAACCATATCTGTCACATATTTTTTAAAGGCACTCTTGCTTATTTTATATTTTTTTAATGGTGTTTCATCTTTGTCTAACGAACTCAATTTATCAGCATCCACGACTCCATCAAAATATTCATCAATTATTTGTATCAACAAATCAATTCTTATTATACTTTCCCTTAATACATCTTTACTTATGTAATAAGTTATTATATGCTTTTTATCATTAACATCGCTGAATCTAACGCCTCTAACATAGTTGTTAGAGTGTTCGCTACCTTTAGAAAAGAATCCTTTTAACCTAGAAGATTTTGGAATAACTCTATTATAATAAACACTTATCAACGCACCGGATAAAATATTTTCTCCTTGCCAAAAGTTTGATAACCTTTCTAAATCGGATTTAAGTTTTAATAAATCTTTCGATTCCACTTTTTTAGAAACTGGTAAATTAGTAACTACAGGACTAGAGTATGGTGCTGTTTCTAATCTACCTTTTAATTCTAACAAATCATTCATTATTTATCCCCCTTGAAACACTGCTCTTTGAAATCCCAGTTAACTTTTCAATATCCCTAACGGTAAAGCCTTCCTCTTGTAATTTTTTAAAATTATCGGTTAATTTATTACCTGTTAATGACTCATAAATTTTTGTTAGATATCCATATTCATTTTCTAAATCGCTAAATGCAACAGAACTTCTTATAATATTTTTTAAATCTCCTGGATATGGTAATGTATCTACTAAATTATAAATTTTATTTAATATTTTTAATTCAGGTTTAATATTAGAATATTTTTTTAATTCCGAACTTAGAATACTATCTGCTATTTCAGCCAAATCATCTTTGGTATATCTATTAAAATCAACAACAAAATCAAATCTTCTAAGTAAAGCTTTATCAAATTGCTTATATAAATTTGTTGTAGCAATTAATAATATTCTTTCATCCATTCTATCAAATTCTTTTAAAAGTGTAGATGTAACCCTTCCCATTTCTCTTAAATCATTAGAATTAATCCTATCTAATGCAATAGCATCTATCTCATCAAAAAGAATAATAATTTTTTCAGGTTTTTTTAAACTATTAATATCATCAAATACTTGAATTAAGTTTTTTGATGTTTGACCTAATTTACTATCAACGATTCTATCAAATTGAACAGAATATAACTCTCTATCAAGTATCCTTGCAATTTGTTTAGCTGCTTCTGTTTTTCCAGTACCAGAATCGCCAACAAATAAAAATTTATTAACATTAGATTTTTTATTCACAGCATTTAATATTCCCATTATGTCTTTTTCAATTAATGAAGGTATTTTAAAACTATTTGAAGGGTCATCTATTTTAATGAAAAATTCTGAGCATTCATTCATACTTTGTGGACTAAAAGTATTTGCATTAGATAACAAAGCCATAACATACCTTGCAAGTTCTTCATCACCATTTTTTTGAAATGTACTCGCTATTTCATATGCCTCATTTCTAAAATCTTTTTCGTTTCCGTCTATATGATATTTTATTAAATTAATAACATTCTTTTTTTTCATATTTATCACTTCATCCTTCCTATAACAGTATATCACTCAGGGACAAAATTATCAATATTTGGGACAAAATAAAATTAATTTTTTATTTGGTATTGTAAACCTATTAAAAAAATGATATAATTCATTTAACGAGTGAGGGATATTTTTTTGATAAAAGATTTAAAACCTTCTTATCAACTGCTCCATTAGATTTATAGAGTTTAGTTCAAAGACTGGACTCTTTTTTTGTTTCCACGTAGTCAACTTGGAACTAAGGCTTTTATAAAGATGAGAAAAAATCCATCTAATAATATCACCTTCTGGTCATCATTAAAATTATATCGTCATATAGGCTGTACCATTTTACTTGAATATAGTTTCTGCAATATTCATATTTCTCATTTCTTTTTATATTCTTATTCCAACTTTGAATATAAAGTTTTCCACAGTGAAGACTTGTTGTTTCTATTTTTTCTTTTTCTAAAAAAGATTTAACTTCATCTGATGAAGCCCAGATAAAATCATTTACTTCACCATGAATAAACACTTCTGGTTTTACCCTGTATTTGATATCTGTTTCGATTAAAAAACGACTTATTAATTTGCTTTTCAGATTTTTAAATATTTCGTTTAGTTGTTCTATATCATGAGGATATTTATCTATATATTCTGCATTACTTATTCTTGTTGTTCCAGTGTTATTATCTGTTCCATCAGAATATAAGTATCTTAATAGTTTATTGATACTTTCTTCATCAACGCCTTGTAATAAAAGATATTTTTTGAATTTATCTATTGGCTCGATGTGAACGGAATTTTTATGACCTGTTTTAAGACTTAGTCCTCTTTTCTTGTTTCTAACCGACACGACAATATCTGTTTTGGCATATTTTCCATATTTAGTTGCTTTTATTATGTCATTTGGTTTTATATCAGGATAAAGATATTGAATAACATCTTGCATAAGAATATTTAATTCTCGAAACTTTTTATTGTCTAAATAGTTTATAAAATCGAACTCATTAGTATAACCTTTGTTCATTATTTCACCTCCTAATATATTATTCGCGATTTTATTAGCGTTTCCCATAAAAATTTAAAAAAAATCCATTAAATTGAAGTTTAACGGATTTTTTATTATTTATTTACTACTAAGGTTCCTATTTTTTCTCCTGCAAGGACTCTTTTTAAATTGCCCTTTTCATTTATATTAAATACTATGATTGGAATATTATTGTCCATACAAAGCGAAGTGGCAGTTGTATCCATAACATTTAATTTTTTATTTAAAACTTCTAGATACGTTATTTCTGAGATTTTTTCTGCATCATCATACTTTTTAGGATCTTTAGTATAAATTCCATCGACATTAGTTGCCTTTAGAAGAGCATTTGCACCTATTTCTGCTGCTCTTAGGGCGGCGGCTGTATCAGTTGAGAAAAATGGTGAGCCAGTGCCACAACCAAAAACTACAACCCTATTATTGATTAAATGTTTAATTGCTCTATCTTTTATGTAATATTCTGCTATTTGACGCATTTCTACTCCTGTTTGAACTCTGACCGGTTGGCCTAATTGTTTAAAGGCATCTCCGATGGCTAAGGCATTCATAGTAGTTCCCAACATTCCAATGTAGTCTGAAGTGCAACGATCCATTTGTTGATTACTTCTTCCACGCCAAAAGTTCCCTCCACCTACAACTATGGCTACTTCTACTCCCATTGAAGTTATTTCAATAATTTCTCGACAAATATCTAGTACCTTGTCAAAATCAATCCCTGTACCTTTTTCTCCTGCAAGGGATTCGCCACTTAATTTTAATAATATTCTTTTATATTCCATTTTTCCTCCTAAAAAAGACTTATTATCCTACATAGAATAATAAGTCTTGATAAAGAAAAGAGATAGTAAATTGCATCGTTAAGTTCCTCATATTATCTCCTCCTTGTATATAATCATACAATATAATTTGGATTTATTCAAATATTACTTTGTTGTAATTTTTCTTTAAGATCTAGTGACGCTAAATATCTAGCACTTGCTTTATTCTTTTCAGAAGATGTTAGTTCTGCGAGAGTTTTACCGGTTGGAAGTTCAAAAATCGAATCAAAACCAAAACCATTTTCTCCTCTTGGTTCAACTATTGTTCCTTCTAAAATTCCTTCACCAACTAATGTTTGTTTGCCATCATAGTATACTAAAGTACAAATAACTTTTGCTGATTTGTCTAATAAGTTTTTGCATCTTTTAACTAATTCATTATTTCGATCTTCGTCTGTTGCATCTTCTCCTAAAAATCTATGAGTTTCTATTCCTGGGAAGTTATTTAATTGTGTTATACAGATTCCTGAATCATCAGCAATTACTGGCTCATTTGTAAGTTCATAAATTTCTTTAGCCTTTTTGTAGGCATTACCATAAAACGAAGTGGCGTCTTCTACAATATCAATTTTTATATTTTTTTCTTTTAATGAGTAAATTTCATATGCGTCAAAAATTTCTTTTATTTCTTTTAATTTTCCTTTGTTATTTGTTGCGATAATCATGTATATTCAATCCTTTCGTTTCTATTATAACATTATTTGTATGATTGAGATATAGTTAGTTTGTAGTAGTAAAACTTTGTAATAATCTAATGAAATGGTTTGCTTCTCTAACAACATGATCTGCTAGTAAAGGGATTATTATACTTTTTATTTTACAATTTAAAATGCCCTCTTCGCCGGCGATTTTGAAATTTCTAAAATTAATTGTTTCATTTAAGCTTAGATGAGTGGCTGTTTGGTTTGTGGAAAGATTTTTAATAATTATTTTGTATTCTTCGGCATACTGATTAGCTGTTTTTATCAATGCTTCTTCAGTAGGATCTAGAAGTCCTCTGATGAATTCAGCGTGTTCTTTCATTATATCGTTCCAAAATAATTCTTGTTCAAAAACATCCTGTTTGGTTAAGGGAATTCTGTTTTCGATTTTGGTTAAAAGTTTATGATACATTTTGGCTTCATTCATAATGTGTTCTATCAGTAATGGGTAGTTTGTAGTATACATTCTGCATGATAAAACATTGTTTAAAATACTATTTTTAAATTCTATTAATTGTTGAATCATAGGAAGCGTTTGTTGATTAAGGGAACTGATATTTCTAATAAGCATTTCATTAACATTAAAATTTCCGCTTCTTAGATTTAATTCTCTTCTGGTAATTTCTGTGTTGAGTGGAACTGTTGTTAAAGTGGTAGTCCTCGATTCTGCTTCTAGGGTGTTTTTTGTGACAATTTCATTTGAGGAAAGAAAATTTTGGGTGACGTTTCCATCGGCTAAGGAAATTGAACTTTTTAAAAAATTGGAAAATGTTTGTTGAAAGTTTCTGGCTATTTGTTTTAGATTGTTATCCTTTTCAGTAAAAGCGACTTCTAAAAAGAAACTATGTTCTTTCATTATACGATCAAAAAACAGATGCAATTCTAGGGACTGCTTTACATATTCATTATTATTCATTTGTTATCCTCCTAATAATGTATATGATTTTTAAAAAGAAAAAACCATATAATAATTAATTTTATTTATTATATGTTGCTTGTTTTTTCATAATTTTTCCAGTTTGACGATACCATTTACGTGCTGGGACTATTTCACCTTCTCGAATGCAAATGTCTTCTAATGATTCCTCTAAAATATTACCATAATTATATATTGCGCGTTGGTGCTCGATAGAAGCATCGCAATCTGTTACTATCCCATCAACGTTGATTGTAACTAATGGTCCGATTGCGCAAATTTTTTCTTTTGTGGATTTTTCAGTTGTATAGGAGGTAATTATTGGCCAAGGTCTAAGTGGAACTGTTAAGTCTTCTGGCAGTTGTGTCGCGCGACCTTCTCTAAATAATTTTTTAGTTATTTCTCGATATTGAAGAAAATGTTTGTTTTCAGAATACTTTTTTAAATTTTCAATGTATTGTTTTCTTAGTCCTAGCCGAATTATCTCTTGCATATGAAACGGATCTCGTGATATTCCTATCCATGCATTTGTGTCATATTTTGACGGGTGCGTATACTTATCAATTTCGTCTAATAACCATATTAATTCTTGACTATAATTTGTACCATTAATTGTTACTGTAGTACAACCTAATAAAGTGTTGTTAGCAATTATTGATGAAAAGATTCTTTCAAGTGTTGGAACGGCTAAGGTTGGCTCTCCACCACATATTGTTAAGTTACCAATACTATCAACTTGCTCAAATATTTCATCTATCACTTCGCTAGACATGTCTTTTGATGTACAAGCACCTCGCATACAATGAGAACATTTTAAATTACATTTTTCAGTGATAATTAATCCTAAATTTTGAATAAATAGTTTGCTCATTTTTACCCCCCTGATTTATTTGTAAAAAGAAACTGTTGTAGATTGTGTTAGTCTAATGATATAAGTTCATAATCTCTAGTACCAACATTTTGTTTTGCTGCTGCTTCTATTGTTAGTAAGCCATTTCGAGATTCGATACGTTCTATTAAAGTATCCTTGCCTGGATCTGTAGAATTATATACTAAATCTATGCACGCTTGATCTAGAGCAACTGGATCAGTTGAGGCTAAGATGCCAATATCTTTCATACATGGATCTTTAGCAACAGCACAACAATCACAATCAACGGACATATTAATCATGCTATTTATATAAACAATATTTTTTGCAAAATAATCGGTGATTGTCTTACAGGCATCGGCCATTGACATTAGAAAGGAATCATGATCTGCTGTGAATAAATCTTCATAGGTTGCAAATTCATTTCCATTAGTGTGAATGTAGCCTTTTCCCTTACTTGATGCAAGACCGATTGATATATTTTTCAAGGCTCCACCAAAACCTCCCATCGGGTGACCTTTAAAATGGGAAAGTACTAACATAGAGTCATATTTTTCTATATTTTTACCAACATAATTTTTCTTGATAATTGCCCCATTTTCGTTTGTTAAGATTATATCTTCTTTGGCATCTAAAATGTCAACTTCAAATGATGTACTCCAACCGTGTTTTTTCATTAGTTCTTGGTGTTTTTCTATAGTATTTCTGGCACCTTCATAGGCAGTATTACATTCTACTACTGTTCCATTCACATAATTAATAATTTCTTTAACAAACTCTGGTTTTAGATAGTTTTGATTTCCGTCCTCACCAGAATGTAATTTTACTGCTACTTTTCCTGGTAATTCTACTCCTAGGCAATTATATAGTGCTACTAGACTTTGTGGATCTAAAACACTTGTGAAATATACTTTTGCTTTTGGCATTTTCTTTTCTCCTTTACATTTACTTTATTATTGGAATAATTTCTTTGTGGGTAGTTATTTGAAACTATTTTAATTACTTTTTGTTAATACTTTGATGATTTCAGTTTGCATTTCTTCAGTAATCGGATTGCTTGCGGCTTTTTCATGGCCTTTTCCACCAAATAACTCTGCTACTGGACGAACATGAACACCTTCTTTTACACTTCTATAAGCAACTACGCCTGGATCTAAGGCGATCATCATTGCAAAATCCATATCAAAGTTATTTTCTCTAAAGTATTCTGCTAATTCATTACGATATTCGTAGGTTATAAAGACAATTCCGGCTTTCATACCAAGTATTTCTTTATAAAATATTTTATCTGCATAGTATTCACATTTTTCAGCAATTTGGTGTTTTCGATTATTAATTAAAGTTCTTTCCATTGGATTAAAATCAAATTCTTTAGTAGAAGAATCTTCTAGTTTTTCGGTCATTAATGCAATATATCCGTCATAACCTAAGGCATCAAACAAAATGGATAATTCTCGAGATTTTTCATTGTTGTAGATGTTTCTCCATTCCCAAGTATCGTGTTGTCTAGTTAATTCTACAAATTCCTTTATGGCTATATTATCTGGGTCTAGTAATCCTTCTGATAATAAATGTTGATAGAATAAACTTGTTCCACAGCATAAACCTTTTTCGTTGGCTATTTGAACTGTTATAAATGGATGAGATGTGTATTTAGGAGCGGTAAATGTTTTGTGATGGTCAAATACTTGGACTTTTCCATCAAGATTTGCATCGGTTGCAATTTTTGACAAAACAGGATCTTCTAGACATAAATCCGTTACATAAATTTTGTCGTAGTTATAGATACTTGCGTCTTTATAATGGCTTTCCACTGCCTCGGTTAAATCAAAAGTTCCACATAAAACATAGTCAACCTCATCAAAGGCAAGTTGAGCAAGAATGGCGTTTCCCATTCCATCAATATCATTTTTGTGGGTAAATAATAGTACTTTCATAAACACCTCTTTCTAGATTTTATTATAGCATAGATGTTTAATTATTTTTTAGAATCTGTGCAACTAATTTTAAGCTCTTGAATATAGTTGAAATTTAGATACAACATTTCTTGGGAAGTTTGGTGTTCTATGGAAATGTTTATAATATGAAAAAATTTGACAAAAAAACTACGCGTTGTATTTCGGGTAGTTTTTTAAAGTACTTTTACTCACTATCTTTGATTTGTTTTTGTCCAATACTTAATTGTTTGTCAGTAGGTAATTTTTCCATAAATGATTTTTGGTATGAATCGTAGACAAAACAAAAGGTTTGAACATATGAAGTTTCTTTATGAGTAGTTAGGGACTCCCATTTTCCTGATTCATCTTGTGTTAAAAGTGGGTTGTCAATAAATTGAGGATCTTGATCTTCGTACCAAGTAATTGACCAGCCTTGCATCTCACCAGTGATGTTTAAAAGAAAATGTGTAAGATGACGCATTGTATCAAAATGTGCTTCTTGTGGAATTATTTCTCCTAAAATAGTTACTAAATCTTCTACTGAAACATCTTTATCATTGCTTAGTAAGAAGGTTTTAGAAATATCTTCTTCGATGATTTTTGTTGCAAGATATGTTTTTAGACTACCATCAATTAGTTGTTTTTTGTCGGTAGTAGATGCTTGATCAAAATTATGCTTATAAAGATTTTTTCCAACTTTATGATAAATATCTATTAAATTTGCCATAATATTCAACTCCTTTAAGTGCTTACATATTATAGCATAGCCTGTTTTATTTGTCTATTATTTATCTTTTTCAAACTTCTTTTCAACTAGTCTTACTGGGTATGACTTATCTCTTAAAATTGAGGAAATTGATTGGTCATTATGGATACTATAAATGATTTCGGCTACTAGTTTTGAACAGTCGCTGATATGAAGCCATTTTGCGGACTTATATTCTTCTGGTATATATGAAAGGTTGGTTGTGTAAAGACCATCAAACTTTCCTTCTTTGTAATATTCTTCAAATTTATCGATACCTTTGGTGAATAATGCATAAGTTGTCATTAAATAGATATATTTTACACCTCGTTTTTTTAATTCATCAATAACATCAAACATGGAGCCGCCACTAGAAATCATGTCATCACTAACAATTGCTGTATATCCATCTAAATCTTCATTTCCACAGTAGTCGTGGGCAATAACTGGATATTTTCCATCGACAAAATTATTATAATCACGTTGTTTTATAAAACTTCCTGCTTCACGATGAATGTACTTGGAGTTGAAGGAATTTAAATAAACGTTTCTTCTACCCGTAGCACCATTGTCTGGGGCAACGAAGACAAGTTTTTTGAGTCTAGCCATCGACATATCATTGATAAAGTTTTCTAAGATGGTGTTAGTTGGAAAGAAATTGTCAAATTCCATATTATGAATCGCATGCTCTACTCCTTGGTCATGAGCATCAAAAGTAATAAAACTTTTTACTCTACTAAGTGAATCTAATTCATGAAGCATCATTCCACACATTAAGTTTTCTCTTGTGTTTCGACGATGTTGTCTGCCAGCATATAAAAGAGGCATAATAATATTTATGTTTTTAGCGTGACAATTGCAGGCTCCTATTCCATCTTTTAATTCCATCATTAAATCATTTGGACTGGTGTGATTAATTGCCCCATGCATTTTATATTCTATAGAATAGTTCCCGATGTCGGTTAGTAGGAACATATCTTTTCCTCTGACTGTTTCTTCTATTTCTACTTTGAAATGGCCATCTTCAAAGAAATTTTCTTTGATTGGTACTATGAATGTATACTCCTCTTTAGAAAGATTATACATACTAAGTAAATGTTCATCTATTTTTTGGCCTAACTCAGTTGCACTTTTAAATATCATTAATCTTAAATTAGTATTTTCAATTTGTTTTTTCATTTTTTACTCCTCTACTTTTTATTATTAATTATTTTTTATATAATGACTCCTTTCTTTATTTTAAGAAGAAAATAGAAAAAGACATCTTTAAAAACGGAGACGTCTTGTGTATTCTTCTTTTATTAGTAATTTGCCACTTTTCATTCGATCGGAACAATGTTCTTTTTCGAATAAGCATAATACATCATTAATTTTTCTTAAGTTTTCTAAATCTAAGTAACCTTTAATGTTCATATCTATCATTTCGCTTGTTAGGGTACAAAACATATCATAATCTTTATCCTCAATAGCATGAAGATAAGGATGGGATGTTTCTCCGCAAAGAATTGCGCCATTCCATCTAGCATATGGTCCTCCATCACGATTAGCAAGCACTAAATGATGGAAAGTATGTTTGTCGCCTTTATTGAGATGGTAACCCATAAAATCATAACCAAGTTCTCTGATTCTAAATTCTTTAATCATTGAATTTGTGACTTTACGCATTAGCATCACCTCATTATAAATTTTCTAATTTTATTATAGCATGGTATTTTTATTTTCTAAATTACTACTTTAACTTTTTTTCTACTTTACAGAAAAAATGTAGATAGAAACCTACATTTTACTCATAATCAACAACATTAACCCAACGGCTTAGAAATTCTTGTTCTTCTGGAATATTTTTCGTCATACGAGTGGCAGCAACTATTGGAGCCCATTGCTGGATTGTTTTTTTAGGAATTTTACTCATTTCTGAGAAGAGAGTTAGATATTCATCGGCTAAGTTCTCGTGACCTTCCATTGAAAACATTAGGTAAGTTCTGGCAGCGTCAGCAGCAGCATTTCCGCAAGTTGCGTGAGCCCAGTCTATAACATAAACTGTACCATCACCTTGAATAATGACATTACTAGGAAGATAATCTCCATGGCATAGTTCATTGTGATTTTTCATACCATTAAGGCGGCCTAATAATTCGTATTTTGTATTCTCATCAAAAATATCTGTTTCCTCAATTTTTCGTGTAAATTTATCTTTCATTCTGTTAAGTAATGGGACTGAGTTATCGAGAATAGTTAGTTGAACTTTGACAAATAATTTTAAGTATTTATCAAAATTATCAGGTTCTTCTTCCATAAGTTGTTTGATAGTTTTTCCCTCAATAAATTCAGAAACAAGCGCCCATCTATTGTTTATCTTTTTGATTTCGACTAGTTTAGGAACATTTAAATTAGATGCTTCTTCTACTCTCGCTTGATTTAGTGCTTCACTTATAATATTTGACTTTGGATGAGACTCTATAAATAGTTTTATGACATTTCCGTCTTCAATAAATATTTCTTTATTTTTTCGTACTGCAATTTTTTCCATTTTATTTACCTCCATAGTAAGCATTTAAATACATATTCTTTATCTCACTTATGAGAGGTAGTCTAGGATTAGTACCTGTGCATTGATCATCAAAGGCTTGTTCTGACATCTCATCTAATGTTTCTAAGAACTCTGTTTCTGAGATACCATAATCTTTAATAGTTTTTTTAATACCAACTTGTTCTTTTAAATTATTAATGGCGATAATTAAATTTTCTAATTTTTCATTATCTGTATTTCCGCCTAAATTTAGACTTTCAGCAATTTCTGCATAACGTTGTAAAGTATGTGGATGATCATACTGTGAAAATGTTCCCATTTTGGTTGGGGATTCTTCGGAATTAAATCTTAGAACTTCTTCAATCATTAGGGCGTTAGCAATACCATGTGGCAAATGATGAAAAGCACCTAACTTATGAGCCATTGAGTGACATACTCCTAAAAAAGCATTTGCGAAAGCCATACCGGCCATTGTTGCGGCATTAGCCATCTTTTCTCTTGCTTCTTCATCTGTTTCACCATGTTCATAAGCACGTGGTAAGTATGTGAAAATGTTTTTTAAGGACTCTTTAGCAAGAGCATCGGTATATTCAGTTGCCATCATTGAAGCATAGGCTTCAAGGGCATGAGTTACAGCATCAATTCCAGATGAAGCAGTTAAACTTTTTGGCGATTTCATCATAAGATTAGCATCAACAATTGCCATTTTAGGCATTAATTCATAGTCCGCAAGTGGATATTTTATACCTGTTTTTTCATCAGTAATGACGGCAAAAGGTGTAACTTCTGAGCCGGTTCCTGCTGAAGTTGGAACGGCTATAAAATAGGATTTTTCTCCCATTTTTGGGAATTCATAAATTCTTTTTCTAATATCCATGAAGCGCATGGCCATGTCCATAAAATCTACTTCTGGATGTTCATACATTACCCACATAATTTTAGCAGCATCCATTGCAGAACCTCCACCAATAGCAATTATACAATCTGGGGTAAACATATTCATGGCCTTGGTACCTTCAATGGCACAGGCAAGAGTTGGATCTGGTTCTACATTTGAAAATATTGAATAAGCAATGTCTAGTTCTTGTAATTTATCAGTAATCGGTTTTGTATAACCATTTTCAAAAAGAAAATTATCTGTAACAATAAAAACTTTCTTTTTATCTAAAACATATTTTATTTCTTCTAAGGCTGTTGGAAGACAACCTTTTTTGATATAAACTTTTTCTGGGGATTTAAACCAAAGCATATTTTCTCTCCTTTCGGCTACGATTTTTATATTTAATAATTGTTTAATTCCAACATTTTCTGAGATGGAATTTCCTCCCCATGAGCCACATCCTAGGGTTAATGAAGGAGTTAATTTAAAATTATATAAATCACCTATTCCACCTTGAGCGGCTGGAGTATTTATTAAAACTCGGCAGGTTTTCATATTAGTATAGAATTTTTTAATTTTATCTTTTTCTGTTACTTGGTTGAGGTAAAGTGATGAGGTGTGTCCTAATCCGCCATCTTCAATTAATTTTTTGGCTTTAAAGATGGCATCATCAAAACTAATTGCTTTGTACATTGCGAGTACAGGAGACAATTTTTCGTGAGCAAATTCTTCAGATATATCGACACTTTCTACTTCTCCAATAAGGATTTTTGTGGATATTGGAACATTTATACCAGCAAGAGTAGCAATTGTATGGGCACTTTGACCAACTATTTTGGCGTTTACGGCACCATTAATAATAATTGTTTTACGAACTTTTTGTAACTCTTCCTCATCAAGAAAGTAACAACCGCGATAAAGAAATTCATTTTTTACTTGATTATAAATGTCATCTAAGACAATAACTGATTGTTCTGAGGCACAAATCATTCCGTTATCAAAAGTTTTAGAATGAATGATAGAATTTACAGCTAGAACAATATCAGCGGATGAGTCAATTATGGCTGGGGTGTTTCCTGCGCCTACTCCTAAGGCTGGCTTTCCACTAGAATAGGCTGATTTGACCATGCCTGGTCCACCGGTTGCGAGAATGGTATCAACATTTTGCATCAAGTAGTTTGTTAATTCTAATGATGGTGTATCAATCCAAGCAATTATATCCTCTGGTGCTCCTGCTTTGACTGCGGCTTCTAAAACAATCCTTGCTGATTCAATGGTTGATTTTTTTGCTCGAGGATGAGGACTGATAATAATACCATTTCTTGTTTTTAAAGAAATCAAAGTTTTAAATATAGCAGTTGAAGTTGGATTAGTGGTAGGAATTACAGCAGCAATTAAACCAATTGGTTCTAATACTTTTTTTATTCCGGATGCGTAATCTTCTTCTACTACACCACAAGTTTTTTCGTGACGATATTTATTATAAATATATTCTGAGGCGTAGTGATTTTTAATAATTTTATCTTCGACTACACCCATCTTAGTTTCTTCTACAGCCATTTTTGCTAAAGGGATTCTTTCCTTATTTGCAGCCATAGCAGCGGCCTTAAATATTTTATTTACCTCTTCTTCTGAATATTTAGAAAACTTTTCTTGAGCAAGACGTACTTTCTTAATAGTTTCTTCTAAAGATTCAATGGTATCTACTTTTATATACTCATTATTCATTTTTATCCTCCAATAGAGTTTCTACTATACATATAAGATTATACTATATTTTAAAATATTTTACTACTAATTGCTTGGCAAAAGAAAAAAGATGCTTAAACATCCTTTGGTTATAAAAATAAACTTAAAATTACACAGATAATTAAAATAGCTATCGCAATATATGAACCCTTACTAATGGTTATTTTATTTAAATCATTTCTTTCAATAGTATCAGTTTCCTCAATGAATTCTAAACCGAAGTGTTTAGTTTGTGAAACATCATAATCAGCATAAATTGCAAATCTAATTGGATTATCAAATTCTGAAAACTCAATATTTTTATTTAGTTTAGAAATGTATATGAACATTACGATATCTCCAACAGAACCTACAATATTAAGAATTGATAATAAAAGAAGAAATGGTAAGTTAAGGATAATAGAAATTATATAAGGAATTAAGCCTAGATAGAATAATGGAAACATCAAAGAATTTAAAATGTTTTTGCGAGTAATGTTTTGTTTACAAAGACAGTATAAGACTCCTTTTTCTAGATATGAGCCGAAAACGATTTTCTTTGATGAACCTCCGTATAGTTTATAGGCTAGACTATGAAGTAATTCATGAAGAAGCATAAATATTATATAAAATGCTAGTAGTAATACTAAATTTACTTCATATATCTCCACTAAAATGTTACCTTTATAAAGGCAGAAAGTTAATCCACATACTAGGATAAATAAAATTACGCATAACAAATTTAGTTTGGCAATATCAAGTTCAAATATATAATACTTTTTCTCTTTTTTGTTATTCATAATTAGACTCCTTTATTTATGAAAAATATGCTTCATAATATTGAATAGATCTTGTGACTAATCCTTTACTTAGCTCTGTGATTTGATTTGCATTGTTTAGGAATTTTAAAAAGTCTTCTTTGCCCATTGTTTCAAGTAAGTAACTGACCATTATATAGGCGTAATCGTAACTATCGTATTCGTGAAAACCAAATTCTTCTTCTAACTCACGCATTTCTGGGATAGGAACTTTATTTATATAACTTTGGAGTAACCATTTAATTCCATGTGAATATGTTCCATCTAAATATTTTGCAATGCCTTCTCTCAACCACTCTGGTTGATCGTTATATAGAGTATATTCAATGGCGTGGATTAATTCATGAAAGATTACTAAGTCATATTCATCTTTTGTCCATTCATTGTCTATGGCTTCATCGACTGGTTCATAAAAGTTAAGTGACATATCTTCAGATTTAAAGCAACCACATATATACTCTGGTTGATTTTTAAAACCTCTGGCTCTTAAACCATTTTTTAAGGCTTCGATTGTATCATATACATAAATTGTATAATTGAAGTTTTCGTTATCAGAGACATTAAAAAAATCTAAGATTTTTGGTTTGTTTTCTTTTATTACTTTTTCAATCCTGTCTTTATAAGTTCTTCCACGATTGGCACAAATATATTTATTTTCTGTCATGTAATATCACACTCCCTATTTTACTTTTATTTTAACATATCTTTAACTTTATGGAAATTTTTATTTTGGCTTTTGAATAATTTTTTTTAAACGCTCTTTTACTAGTAAGACTAAATCCATAGAGGCATTAATTTTATTTAGCACTAGGAGACTGTCTTGAAGTTTAGTTATTTCAGATAATTCTTCTTCATATTTTTTGGCTGCTTCTTTGTAATTAAAGTTTGGAATTGGATTTATTTCGATAAAATCTTTGATGTAGTTTTCAATGTCTTTTAAGACGTAGACTTTTAATGGATAATTATCCATATAGGTTATTCCATAGTAGCCACCGACTAGATATTTGAATTGATCTTTTAAGTCCATATAAATCACCCTTTATATTAAAATGTATTTATGATTCGTGTAATTAATAAATTTTATTAAATCCGCAAAGTCTAATACTAATGTTTTTGTATTAGTATTAGGATGAACTAGTATTTTATTATTTTGAAGTTCTTTATCAAGAAGAATGGTTACTTTATTTTCTTGATCATTTATGAGACTTAGTGGAGTTAGACTGCCTGATTCTAGATTTAGAATTTGTTTTAGGTCAGCGGATGATGCAAAACTTAAATGTTTAGTAGATAAAAGTTTTGATAATTCTTTAGTATTAACTCTTTTATTTTCTTCGATAATAACTAAGTAATAAGAATTTTTATGATTTGTTAAAAGGAGGTTTTTGCAGCCGATACCTAATAAATTCAATTGTAATTTTTTTGCCGCTTCGATAGTGTAGATTGCTTGATGATGATACTCTTCATAAGAGATGTTTAAGTTATCTAAAACAGTGTAAATATTCATATTATACATCTTCTTTAATAGTGGTGTTGGTATCAAATTCATCAAAGACATTTCCGACGATGTGTTCTAATATATCTTCAACTGTCACAATACCAATAAATTCATTGTTTTCTTTAACGATGGCCATTGATTCATAGTTACCGTTTAATAAAAGGAAGGCATCATCAATGATTGTTTTAGCATCTAGTTTTTCGACTTTTCTTAAATATTTATATACATTGTATTCTCTATTTGTATCAAGAATTATGTCTTTGATGTTTATTATACCAATGATACGATTATCTTTTATAACAGGGAATCTAGTAAATTTTGATTTTCTTATTTTTAAAGCGGCTTCTTCATGGGTATCGGTAACATCGATAGTAACAACTTTATCTTTTTTAGTCATGACATCTTTGACAGTTATGTCATTAAATTCAAAGACTTTTAGAAGCATTTTCTTTTCTAACTCCTCTAGGTTAGAGTCTACTATCGTGTCTTTTAGTTCGTCTTCTATTTTTTCTTCTTTTTTCTTTATATGAAATATTTTTTCGATTATTGTGGTTGAGGCAGTAAGAATAGCAATGAATGGTTTGAAAAAAGTAATGACAAAACAGATGATATTAACCATGGCATAAGAGATTTTTTCTGGATATGCAAGACCAATCTTTTTAGGAACTAGTTCGCCAAAAACTAAAGTAAAATATGAAAGAATTATTGTAATTAGAATAATTAAAATTGTAGTTAGAGTTTCTTGACTTAGAAAAGGGATACTAATATAGGTTGCGATTGAACTAGCAAAACTATCGGCGGCGAAGGCGGATGCTAGAAAACCTGATAATGTTATAGCAACTTGAATGGCTGATAAGAACGTACTAGAATCATTTAAGAGACTAACTATTTTCTTAGATTTTTTATTATTCTTTTTGACTTCTTTATTTAATTTGTATTTATTTAATGACAAAAAGGCAATTTCAGTTGCGGAAAAAGTACCATTTATAAAAATTAAAATTATTAAAACTAAGACTTTTATTAACATATAATCCTCCTGGGAATTTGGGTATTTTTAAAGATTGTGTATTTTTATTTATTATAACATATGGAGTTTGTAAAAAAAATAAAAGATAATTAAATTTACCTTTTACTTAGTTATTTGTTTTATATTCAATAAGGGAACCTCTATAGACTTCAGAAATTCCTTGGAGTTTTTCAAAGTCTTCTGGTTTTACTATGTTTGGGAGTGTTAAAACTTGAGACTGTTCTAGGACATATTTAACGAATTCGGCGCAATAGAAACATCTTTCTCTTTTTATTTTTACATTTAAGGCTACTGCCATAAGACCAATAAAGTTAAACTTGTAGAGATTTTTCTTAGATTGGATATTTTTTATAATTGTTTCTAGGTGTTCATATTTATATTCATCTATTTCTAGAGAGTAAATTTTAATTTTAGTCTTTTTAAATCTTTTGAATGTTCCTTTATCAACTGCTTCATGAACAAAGCCACCAATAAATGGATTATAAGGATTTAGTCTACCAAAGCTATACATTTTAGTTAGGTCTTGATCTAGAGATATTGAGACATGAGAGTACTCTCTTTTGGTATAAATTTTTATTATTTTTGAGAGGATCGTTCCTGTGTACGTTAATATTATGTATATTTTTTTCATACTGCATTACACCTACTTATTTTTTACTTAGAACACTTATAGTAATAATTGATATTGTTGGTACTGAGACTATTATAGAAATTAGGACGGGAAATAAGAATTTTGTATTTATTAATAACATAGTTGCTACTAAACAGATTAGAAATAAACCAAATATTATTAAAATCCATTCAACTTTACTAGCCATTTGAAAGCCTTCTCCTGCAACCATTATTTTGTTTAACTTTGCTCTTGGTAGATATATTCCTGTTAGTTCTTCACCAATAGTAAAACTTTTATGAGTTTGTATTTTTTCAGTTAGAATTTTACCATTATAAGAAAATTCAAATGTCGTAGTATGAATTTCCCCTATTACATTGTCATCTATATCTACTTGTTGGTCTTTTGTTGTTTCTATTACTTTGAATTGTGTTTTTATACCATTATTTTTAAATCTGTTAGATGATATTTTGTAATAGTTTCCTAGTATGATAAGAAGTAAACCTAGACCTCCAACTATTAAGATAATTAGTATTTCCATATAATCACTGCTTTCTACAAGTATTATACAATAAAAATATTTAAATTGATATTCTTAGATTAAGTAATGCTTAAAATTTAGATGTCTGTTATAATTAGTTAAGGTGATGTAAAATGAAAATAATAATCGTTGGAATTGGTAAATTAGGAGAATATTTAGCAAAAAACTTAGTTAAAGAAAATAATGAGGTAACTTTGGTGGATGTTGATTTTTCTACTAGTATGGATGTAGTTAATAATGAGGATGTTAATTATATTGTTGGTAGTGGATTGGATGCTAATGTGCTTAGTGAGGCTGGTATTAGTGATGCAGATTTACTTATTAGTGTTATGGAAAATGATGAGCAAAATGTTATGTGTAGTTTACTAGGAAAAAAATTAGGGGCAGAACATACTATTGCGAGAATTAGAACTCCTGAATATTCAAATTCAGTTAATATTTTAAAAGATGAGCTTGGACTTTCAATGTTGATAAATCCTGAGGCGTTAACGGCAAATCAGATTGCAAAGGCTTTAAGTATTCCTAGTGCGATGGATGCTACTACTTTTTTGAAAGGTCGTGTTCAATTAGTTTCATTTAGAGTTAAAGAAAATAGTCCGATTGATAGGATAACTGTTAGTAGTATTTCTAAAAAAGTGGAAAATTTAATTATTTGTGCAATTGAAAGAGATGAGAAAATTATTGTTCCAACTGGAAATACTAAGTTGCAAGCAAATGATAAGATTTTTGTTAGTGGAACTAATAAGTCTATTAATAAATTTTTGATTCTTTCAGAATTGATTCAGGAAAAAACTAAAAAAGTTATTATTAGTGGTGGTTCTAATACGGCTATTTATTTGGCGAAGAGTTTACTTGAGATGGGAATGCAAGTAAAGATTATTGAAATTAGTCCAGAAAGATGTATGACATTGAGTGAGAAGTTGCCTGGGGCTTTAATTATTAATGGAGATGTTTCTGATCAGAATGTGTTATTTGAAGAAGGAATTGAGTCTTGTGATGCGTTTGTGGCACTTACTAGTATAGATGAAGAAAATATTGTTTATTCGATGTTTGCGGCTATGCAGAAGGTTCCAAAAATTATTACGAAGATTAATCATATTAATTTGGATGGGATTGTTGAAAAGTCACATATTGATACAGTTATTACACCTCATAAGATTGCAACTGGACAAATTGTTAAATACATTCGAGCAATGCAAAATAGTGATAAAAGTAGTTGCGAGGCGATTTATAAAATCAATGATGACTTATTTGAAATGTTGGAGTTTACAGTTAGAGATGATTTTAAAGCCCTTGATTGTAAAATTAAAGAGATTAAGTTTAAAGATGGAGTTTTAATTATTGCGATTATGAGAGGTAAAAGTATTATTTTCCCTACTGGAAATGATGAGATTAAGGAAAGTGATACGATTGTAGTAATTGATACTAATGATGAGATTAGAGATATTAATGACATATTGAGGTAGATTATGAAAAATAGATTGGTATATAAATATATTGGGAAAGTTTTAATTGCTTTTGCGGTTCTTTTGTGTTTGCCAATGATGGTTGCGGTTATTTATAAAGAAAGTGTTGTACCCTTTTTTATTCCGGCATTAATCAGTTTGATTATTGGGGCATTACTTAATTCGATTAAATTAAAAAATAAAACTTTGTATGCGAAAGATGGCTTTATTATTGTGGCACTTGCTTGGATTATTATAAGTATTATTGGGGCGTTGCCTTTTTGGATAAATAAGGATGCAAAATTTATTGATGCTTTTTTTGAGGCTGTGTCTGGTCTTACGACAACTGGCGCTTCGATATTTAAAGATGTTGAGACTTTGGGAAAAAGTATGTTATTTTGGCGAGCGTTTATGCATTTTATTGGCGGTATGGGAGTGTTGGCTTTTGTAATGGCGGTTGTTCCATTAGCAAATAATGATAAATCGATGCATGTTTTGAAAGCGGAAATGCCTGGTCCTAGTGTGGCAAAGTTAGTTCCTGGTATTAAGAAAACATTGTTATATCTATATGGAATATATATTGCTCTTACTATTGTAGAGATGGTTTTGTTATTAATTGGTGGACTTGATTTGTTTGATAGTTTATTAACGGCTTTTTCTACGGCTGGAACTGGTGGATTCGCAACGTTAAATTCTAGTGTTGCTACCTACTCTACTTTTAATAAGTATGTTATTGCTATATTTATGTTTTTATTTGGAATAAACTTTAATATTTATTTTTTAATATTGATGAAAGATATAAAAAGTGCTCTTAAGAGTGAAGAATTAAAGGCTTACCTGTTAATTTTTGTTTTTTCAGTTTTATTTATTTTTATTAATACTGTGGGATTGTTTCAAAATATTAGTCAAGCGTTTACGGAATCATTTTTTCATGTTAGTTCAATAATGACTAGTACGGGTATGAGCGTTGGAGATATAAATATTTATCCAACTGCCTGTAGAATATTATTTTTGATTTTAATGCTAATAAGTGCTTGTGCTGGAAGTACATGTGGTGGTTTTAAGATATCTAGATTATTAATTTTACTAAAAACTATTAAGAGAGAACTTTTAAAAGCAATTCATCCAAATAGTGTTAGAACGATTACTTTTGAAGGAAAAAAAGTTGAGGAAGATACGGTAAGAAGTACTTGTATATACTTGCTTCTTTATGCAATTTTTATAATAGGTATTATGTTGATCATTAGTTTTGATAAGGTTAATCTTAGTCAGACTATTAATGCTGTATTTACGACTTTTACAAACGCTGGTCTTTGTTTTGATATTTCTAATTTTTCAGAGTTTAGTGGGCTTTCAAAGCTTGTTTTATCGATTGGGATGTTACTTGGAAGATTAGAAATTATGCCAATGATGGTTTTGTTTAGTGATTTAAAGCGATAGGACTTTTACTAGTCCTTTTTCTTTTGATATAATTTAATTAGAGGTGATATAGATGAATTTAAAAATACCTGATAGGCCTGTTATTGTTGCAAATGAAGATTTTCAAACAATAATAGTTAGAATAATGTTTCCTTATCAAGAAAAAGAAGAGTTTTTGACTAAATTGACAATACTTCCTAGTATGCTTATGTATATGAATAATAAATATCCAACTGAGGAAGAGTTTCAAAAAAATAGAAAAAAAAATTATATTTTGAGTACTAGTTGCAATAGATTAACGATTGGGACAACGGGCTGTTTATGCTTTAATATGGTTATTCCTGATATAGAGGCTTTGGGATGTGACCATCTAGAAAAGCAGTTTGAATTTTTTAGTGAGATGATTTATAATCCGAAAATTGTTGAGGGTGGATTTGATGAATTTGAAGTAGAAAGAGAAAAAAGGAATCTTCAAATGAGTATTGATAATGGAATGAAAAATTTAAAGGTATATCATTCTGTTAAGGGATTGGAATTAATTGATGATGAAGGAATTCTTTCACGTTCAGTTGAAAATCATAGAACACAAATTGATGAAGTTAATTCTAAAAATTTATATGAACTTTATCTAGAAATTATAAAAGATTATCGTCCGGCTATTTTTGTGTTTGGAAATGTCGATAGTAAAAGAATTAATGAATTATCTGATAAATATTTGTATAAAAATAGTGCTGGTAAAAGGGAAATTTTAAAAAACTATAATCACTTTTTAAAAGTACGTAAGGGTGATGTTAGAGTTATTGAAGATAAGAAAGAATTTAAAGATTCGGCTATTTCTTTTTACTATAAAATTGAAGATTTTAATGAGGAGGATTTTAATACAATTGGCTTAGTAAAAAGTTTACTTACTTCCCTATCTTCTAGAATGCTTAATAAAAAATTAAGGGATGAAAATGATTTGGTTTATTCATCAAAAGTTGTTTCTTATATAAGATATGGTGTATTTGAAATTACGGCTTATGTTAATAAAAATAATAAAGATATTGTAATTGAAAAGATTAAGGAAGTTATGGATGATATTAAGAATCCAAATAATATTGGTGAGTATTTAGAAAATATTAAGAATCGTCGAAGAATTGGTTTGATTAAAAGTTTAGATGATAAGTTTGCTCTTTTAGGAGACGTTATGTATGAAACTTTGGATATTGATAAAAACATGAATGATAATTATCAGGATATTCTTAAAATTTCAGCTGAAGATATTTCTAAATTTATGGAGAGAATGATTCTAGATACAATATATTTTGTTGAGGAGGAAGAACATGAGTAATATTGAAACTTTAAAATTGGATAATGGTCTTACGATTTACTTTTATATTGATAAGAAAAGACATTCTACCTTTTTTCAACATATTACTTTATTTGGTGGGAAAACTAAAGATTTTATTGTTGATGGAAAAGAATATCATATGCAAGATGGAATTGCACATATTTTAGAACATTATATAGTTGAAGAGAATTCTCGAGGAAATTTTTTAAAACTACTTGGAGAAAAACAAATGTCAACTAATGCTTCAACTTATTATAATATGACTAGATATTATTTTGAAACGGTTGAAGATGTAGAGTATGGTATTGAGACAATGATTCAAGGTATTTACTCCCCTGTTTTTGATAAAGAGAGTTTAGAAAAAATTAAAAGACCTATTCTTCAAGAAATACGTGGAAAAATGAATAATAAGTTTTATCATAGTAATCAACTTACTTTAGATAATTGTTTTAAAAATATTAAGACTCGTAGTATTGGTGGTAGTTTGGAGGATGTAACAAGTACCTCTTTAGAAGATGTGATTGCTTGTTTTGAAGCGTTTTATCAACCGAAAAATCAATTTATTGTAGTTGGAGGAAACTTTGATAAAGATAAAATTTTGAAAGTAATAAAAGATGTATATGAAAAACTTGATATTAAAGAAAAGAATGTTGAAGTAATTAAAATTAAAGAAGATAAAGATGTCGTTGAAGAATATGGAGTTTTAAAATTTCCTACTGGAGAAGAATATACAGAAGTTACTTATAAAGTTGATTTAAGTAAATTTAGTGTTAAAGAACGTTTAAAATTAGATTTTTATTTACATTATTTCTTTGATATGTATTTTGGAATGACTTCTTTTCTTTATAAAGATTTAGTTAGAGATGGAATTATTACGACGGGACTTTCTTGTAGTGATTTTGCGTTAGATGATTTTATTTTAATTTCAATTGGTTCTTATAGTAATAATTCTTCTGAATTAGAAAAAAGAATTAAAGACACTTTTAAGAAATTAGATTGTTTTGATGAGGAAATTTTTGAAATTGATAAAAAAGATTCTATTTTAAAAGTTGTTCTTCGTAGTGAAAATTTATTTGATACGATTATGCCTTTTGTGAGTAATATAGTTGAATTTAATTATCCATATCCAGATACTGTTTCAGATATTGAAGCGTTTAGTTATGAGGAGTTTGTGGAGATGATTAAATCCCTGGATTTTAGTCATTGTACGACTACGGTGATAAAAGATAAGGAATAGTAATTTTATTAAGATAATAAAAACAGTATAAGTTGTGATCTTGTACTGTTTTTTGGCTAGAATTAATTAAAATAATTTTTTATCTTGAAGCTCTTCATTAAATTTATATTTTTTGGCTGGTTTTTTTCCTTCAAAATTACTTGTTTCATTAGTATCAATGATAATTTTTTGTGAGATAAGTTTTTTTCTAAAGTTTCTTCTATCTATTTCAACTCCTAAAATGGTTTCATAAACTTTATGGATTTCTGGAATAGTGAAACCATTTGGGTAAAGTTTTTTTAATATGTTTGAAGAGACTATCATCTCTTTTAATTTTTCAACTGATGAGGATAAAATTTTATTATGGTCATAGGCAAGTTGAGGAATGTTTTCTAGAGTAAACCAGGCTGCATCGGATGTTTTAGTTGTTTCTGTTAGAAGATTTACTTTGTCTATATCAACTAAGCCAATAAAATTAAATGCCAACATTCGTTGAAGGGGTGATCTATCTATTTTATCTTCTACTCCGACGAATGTTAGGGAAATATCTTCGAGATTTGTTTTTTCTTTTAATTCTCTTATAGCGGCTTGTTCAATAAGTTCATTATTGTACATTGCGCCTCCTACTAAGGCCCATTTATCTTTATAAGGCTCGTTTGTTCTTTTTATAAGAAGAACTTTTATTCTTCCTTTATCGATTGTGAAGATTGAATTTATTACGTGAGCACCAATATTTTTATATAATGGATTTTTTAATTCCATAGTTTTTTCTCCTTTTTATCTATATAATATGTGTATTTTTTACATTTGTCAATTTAAAAAAAGATATTAGTAGCCAATATCCTTTAATAATTCTTTTACTTCTTGAGAGTAATCAGAATTGACATTTAAGTAAACGACTGTATTTGATACTCGCGAAACAACACCATATTTTCCTTTGAAAGTTTGAGCATATTTTGAATAATTTCCAGAATTTAATTCAGTACTGGCCTGAGCACCGGTACTTGTGAATTCTACTTGTTTTTGGGCATAAAAGGCTTGAGCTGACATCTCACTATCAAATGAATAGTATTCAATTGTATATCTTTCATCATAGTTTGTAGCGTAATAACAATATTCTACTCCTTTATTGCTTTGAATCGCAATTGATGTCATGTCAACTATTTTAAAGTTTCTTGCTTCCATAGTCTTTACGAAAGTATCATAATGCATAGACTCTTTTGTTGTACAACCTGTGATTAAAAATATAATTATTAATAAAATTAAAATAATTTTTTTCTTCATATATAAACTCCTCGTATTATGAGTTAAGTATACCACGTATAATGTTGAACATAAAGATTTCAAGTTTAAAAATTTGATTTCTTTATGT
>CAYXZZ010000004.1:0-49812 GCA_964470055.1 uncultured Mycoplasma sp. | reverse complement strand
AATATACCAATTATAGCCCATGTAGACCATGGAAAAACAACTCTAGTAGACGGTATTATTAAACACTCAGGAATGTTTAGAGATAATGAAGACATTTCAAATGTTTCAATGGATTCAAACGATCTTGAAAGAGAAAGAGGAATCACTATTTTAGCCAAGACAACAGCCATCGACTACAAAGGAGTAAGAATTAATATTTTAGATACTCCAGGCCACGCTGATTTTGGTGGAGAAGTAGAACGTATCATGAATATGGTTGATGGTGTTCTATTAGTAGTAGATGCTTATGAAGGTGCAATGCCACAAACAAGATTCGTACTTAAAAAAGCCTTCGAAGCCAAGGTAAAACCAATCGTAATAATTAACAAAGTAGATAAACCAGCAGCAAGATGTCAACAAGTAGTAGATGAAGTATTAGACTTATTTATCGAACTTGGAGCAGACGATGAACAATTAGACTTCAAAGTATTATATGCATCAGGATTAAATGGAACTTGCTCATACAGTGATGATTTATTAACACAAACTCCAGGATTCCAAGAAGTATTAGACACCATCCTAGAAGAAATCCCAGCCCCAACAGGTTCATCAAACGAACCATTACAATTTCAACCAGCGTTACTAGATTACAATGAATTTGTAGGAAGAATTGGTATTGGCCGTGTTCATAATGGAAAAGTTAAAACAGGCGAAATGGTTACTTGCTGCCGATTAGATGGAACAACCAAACAATTTAGAATTCAAAAACTATTTGGATATTATGGCTATAAGAGAATTGAAATTGAAGAAGCAGAAGCAGGAGATATTGTAGCAATCGCAGGACTTGCTGATATTTCAGTAGGTGAAACAATCTGTAATACAACAGACATTCTTCCATTACCACAACTACACATAGATGAGCCAACACTTCAAATGACTTTCGGAACAAATTCATCACCATTCTGTGGAAAAGATGGAAAGATTGTAACGGCGAGAAAAATTGAAGAACGATTAATGCGTGAAACTCAAAAAGACGTAAGTTTAAGAGTTGAACCTGCAACAAACGAATCATTCCTTGTAAGTGGTCGTGGTGAATTACATTTAAGTATTTTAATTGAAAATATGCGTCGTGAAGGTTTCGAACTTGAAGTATCAAAACCAAGTGTTATCATTAAAGAAATTAATGGTCAAAAGTATGAACCATATGAAGAATTACAAATAGAAGTTCCAGAAGACTGTGTCGGTTCGGTAATAGAACAATTAGGTATTCGTGGTGGAAAAATGGACAGTATGACAAATTTTGAAAATCAAGTCAGATTACTATATACAATTCCATCTCGCGGACTAATTGGATTCTCAACAGATTTCATGACTTTAACAAAAGGTTATGGAATTATGAATCACACATTCAAAGAATATATGCCATATGAAAATGGTGTAATTGGAGAAAGAAAGCTAGGAGTTCTAGTTTCAATGGAAAACGGACAATCAACTGCCTATTCAATTGGAAATCTAGAAGATCGTGGTATCATGTTCATTGAACCAGGAACAGAAGTATATGAAGGAATGGTAGTAGGTGAATGTAATCGTGATAATGATTTAGCTGTAAACGTTGTAAAGGGAAAACAATTAACAAATACCCGTGCAGCCGGTTCAGATCACACTGTAGTTTTAAAAAGACCACGTCCAATTTCCTTAGAATATGCACTAGATTACATTAATTCTGATGAATTAGTTGAAGTTACGCCTAACAATATTAGAATTAGAAAAAGAATCTTAAATACAGAAGAACGTAAAAAGTTTGACTCAAGAAATAAAAATAACTAGAAATAGTTATTTTTTTGTTTGATAAATAAAAAAACTCTGCTATAATGTATATATGATAGATAGAAGATAGAGGGTGGAATTATGAATCAAAATATGAATCAAGTGCAACAAAGTAATCAAGTTTCACAAGAAGAATTAGCAAAAACACAAGTTCTAAATTTAACAGATGTTCAAGAAATCGCTAAATTTGAAAGAAAAACAAGTAAACGTCCAGCCGTATTATTTGCAATTGCTGGAGTTCTTTCATTAATGTTAGGATTATCTTATTCAAATATAATGGCATTAGTAGATTCTATACCAACAAGTACCAAGAATTTTGATGCCAAGGCTGTTGAAAGAGAGCCAGTTCTAAATAAAGTCCAAGAAAATATGACTTCATGTAAATACACAAGTCCAGAAAATGCCGATGGTACAATCGGAAAAGTAACTTATAATCTAATTTTCAACGAAATAGACCAATTACAAAGTTATACGATGATTCTAGAAATGGATCCAATTTCTGGAAATGCTAATGGACTAGTTTCTGTACAAAACATTTATAATTCATACAGAGCCTTAGATGTAATTACATTAACTGGCTACACATCAGAAACAATTTATACTGATACAGGAATGAAAACAACAATAACAGTTGATTTAACAACATTCGATCCAACAACTTTAACTGCTACACATAATGCAAACTATTTCGCTAAAGTTCCATATACTTTAGGAACTTCAAAAGAAGTAGTAACTCAACAACTAACAGCAGGAAATTATATATGTCAATAATAAAACTAGTAGAAAAGTTAATAGAGAAACCTCGTTTCTATGTCCAAGAAACGGGGTTCATACCAAAGGTCATCTACTAGTTTTTTTCTAAAATAAAAACTGCATACTATTATGCAGCTTTTTCATTCTTTAATAAAGTTCTTTTTTCTTTAGCTGAAATTCTAACTTTAGTTCCGTCTTCAAGTCTATAAACTTGTAAGTTTAAATTTTGTCTCTTCTTAGTAGCATTTAAAGCATGAGATCTTATATTTTTAACATTACCTTTTCTTGTTGTTACATTAACTGCCATTTCAATTCCCTCCTTTGGTTCATTTCGTTCTGCTTAATAACTTTAACATAAAAAAAGCGGAAAGTCAAATAAAATGTTGAAAATACTAGATATAACCATTCCTCCTTAAAAATCATTCAAATAATTAAACTATTTAGCCATTTCATTTTTAACTTACCAATATTTGTGATAAAATATAAATAAAAAGGAGGTATTGCCATGTATATTCCACTATTTAATAAAAGCAATTATTCATTATTATCAAGTCTACTAAAAATAGATGACCTAATATCCTATGCTCAAGAAAGTAATATCTCCAGTATTGCTATATCTGACATAAACATGTATGGGACAATGGAATTTATCCAGAAATGTCAAAAACAAAATATAAAACCAATCATTGGCCTACACGTAATATTAGAAGATTTCTCAATCGTTTTATATGCCAAAGATTATGCTGGCTATAAATCTCTAATTAAACTTTCAAGTATTCAAAACGAACGACAAGTCTCATTCGAAGAACTAGCCACTTACAACAAAAATGTCATCGCCATTCTTCCATTCGAAGAAAGAGAAAACTACAAAAACTTAACCGAAACATATACAGACCTATACATCGGTTATACCAATAAAAAAGAAATGACAGAATCCCTTCTTCAAACTACAAACATTGTCTTTTTCCGAGAAAGTCTATATCTAACAAAAAATGATGAAGATACTTTACCATACCTTTATCGCATTAGAGACGGAAAAACTATAAGCGATGAAACTACTTATGAAACAGCAAACCATGAATTAAAAATAAAAAACATTCTAGAACTATCTGCCAATACCGGCTTACTAAATACAATGAAAATTGCTGATTCCTGTAATCTTGAGTTTCCACCATCAAAACTTTTACTTCCTATTTATGACTGCGATGATCCAAGTAAATATCTTTTCGAACTATGTAAAGTCGGCCTAACAAAGCGTCTAAATGGCAACGTACCTGATAACTATAAACAACGTTTAAGCCATGAACTAAATATAATTAATGAAATGGGCTTTCCAAATTATTTCTTAGTTGTTTATGATTTTATAAAGTTTGCAAAAAAAAATAAAATTCTTGTTGGACCAGGAAGAGGATCGGCCGCAGGATCACTAGTTGCATATTCATTAGGAATAACTGATATTGATCCAATTGAATATGATTTGCTATTCGAAAGATTCTTAAATCCCGAAAGAAAAACCATGCCTGATATTGATACTGACTTTCCCGACAATCGCCGAGGAGAAGTAATTGACTATGTTATAGAAAAATACGGAAAAAGAAGAGTTTGCGGAATTGTAACTTTTGGTACTATGGGAGCTAAACAAGTACTACGCGATGTTGCCAGAGTGTTAAACATTCCAATATATAAAGTAGATGGACTATGCAAATTCATTCCCGGATTTACCAAAGACAAATTAAAAGATTTTTACAATAACAATCAATCTTTCAAAGCACGAATTGATAGCGACACAGCCTTAACAGATATGTTTGAAATAGCCTGTAAATTAGAAGGATTCCCAAGACATACTTCATCACACGCCGCAGGAATTGTTATGAGTCAAGTGGACCTAGACGAAGTAATCCCTCTAACAACAGGTGACGGAATGTACTTAACCGGTTATACAATGGAACATCTTGAAGACTTAGGTCTCCTAAAAATGGATTTCCTTGGACTAAAAAATCTAACCATCATCGATAATATTTTAACCGACATAAAAAATCAAGCCGGTGAAGTAATCGACTTTAACAAAATTCCTCTTGATGACAAAGAAACTCTAAAAATCTTTGAAACTGCCAATACAAGTGGCATCTTCCAATTTGAGTCCCCTGGTATGAGAAATTTTCTTCGACGCTTTAAACCCAATACATTTGAAGATATCTTTGCCGCAATTGCCTTATTTAGACCTGGTGCCGCTATTAACATTGATTCTTATATTAGAAGAAAACATCATGAGGAAAAGATCACATATTTAGATGATTGTCTAGAACCAATTTTAAAAGATACCTATGGAATTTTAATTTATCAAGAACAAATAATTCAACTTGCCAACATTTACGCTGGTTACTCCCTAGGAGAAGCCGATATTTTGCGTAGGGCAATGAGCAAAAAGAAAGTAGATCTTCTAAGAAATGAAGAAGATAAATTTATTGAAAAGAGTCTAAAAAAGGGCCACACCTACGAACAAGCAAAAAAAATATTTGACCTTATTTTAAACTTTGCAGGTTATGGATTCAATCGATCACATTCAGTTGCATATTCACTAATCGCATATAAAATGGCATATCTCAAGACACATTACAAGACAATTTTCTTTGCCAATCTTCTTACAAATGTCATTGGCAGTGAATCAAAAACACATGAATATATTATGGAGGCAAAATCCAACCAAATTGAAGTTATTAAACCAACAATCAATAAGAGCTCTTCAAGATATATTGTAGAAAACAATCAAATTATCTATCCGATTTCTAATATTAAATCAATCGGTTCTGTAGTTTCGGATACAATAAAAAAGGCTCGCTCCGTTGGAACATTTACTGACATCTACGACTGCTTTAGCAGATTATATATAGAAGGCTTAGGTAAAAAGAACCTTGAAACACTAATAATGGCTGATGTTTTTAAAGAGTTCAATTTCAATCGAGCAACCCTTATTTATAATTTAGATAGCCTCTTTAATTATGCTGAGCTTACAAAGGACATTGACCCATCACTAGTAATGAAACCAGATATTGAATTACAACCAGAGTATGAAAATACTTATTTACTTGAAAAAGAAAAAGAGGTTTTTGGCTTCTATTTATCAACACATCCCACAACTATGTACAAAAAAGACAATCCATATTGTATTCCACTAAATTCTGTTGATAAATATTTTAATAAGAAAGTAGATACACTAGTACTTGTGGATAAAATCAAAATTATAAGCACAAAAAAAGGTGACAAAATGGCATTTATCACCGGTAGCGATGAAACATCAACCATGGAATTTACCCTTTTTCCAAAAATATATAATAAATATATCACTTTAGAAAAAGGAGATTTAATAAAAATACGAGGTAACGTCGAACGTCGTTTAGACCAACTTCAAATAATAGTTGAAAAAATAAAATTTTTAAATAAAGGAGAAGAAACCCATGAAGAATAAAAAGTTAATTTACACCTTAGGAATGTTTTTTATGCTCCTAGACCAATTGATAAAACTAATTATCACAAAAAACATGTCACTTCATCAGGAAATAACTATTATACCTAATTTTTTCTCCTTATATTATTTAAAAAATACAGGTGCGGCTTTCAGCATCTTTGGAAACAAAACAGTCTTTCTTATTCTAATCAGCATTATTTGCCTAGTAGTATTAAAAAACTACATAAAAAAATTAAAACGCATAACTAATCTAACTATAATATCTCTAGGGATAATGTTGGGCGGAATTATAGGAAATCTATTTGATCGAATTATCTATGGAGCAGTCGTTGACTATCTATCATTTAACATTTTTAACTACAATTTTCCAGTCTTTAATATAGCCGACATTGGAATAACCGTAGGAGCAGTTTTATTAATAGTAGATTTACTCATCGAAGAACTAACTCTAAAAAAACAAAAATCTATTAACCAAGAAGGAGACTGTTAATGAATGAACAACAAAAAGAATTCACCATTAAAGAAATATCACATTATAATGAAGAAATAAATGATTTACATTACAAAGTAAACAGAAGTGCTTTTTTTACTCTTTGTGGAGTAGGTCTTGCAGTGACAATTTTCGTCATCAACAACGGCGAATTTGTAGGTAATGAAATTGTAGATAATCTAGTCGGAACCGCATCGGCTGCCTCTGCTGTATATAATGGTATAAAAGCAGTTCAAAGAATTTGTGAGAGAACCAGTCTAAAACACATGGTTAGAACATTAGAACATGATCTAGCAATGTCTGATTTAGAAGCACCAAAACAACTAGTAAAAGAAAAAAACATGTAACCTTCAATTGATTTTGATGTAATATTTATAGTCAAACCATTGATATAATTGACTAAAACGTTCAAATATGATATAATCAGTGCACTGATGAGGGGGAATAAAAATGAATAGTAAAGATTATTTTATAAACAAAGTAGAACGCTCAGAAGAAATGAATAAAGAGTTAAACAAGAAAATAAGAACAAATATAATTTTTGCAGTAGCATCTTTTGTCTTAGCGGGTGTAGCCTTTGGTATTGGAGAACAACTATTTGCTAGCACATCAATACAAAATATTGTCGCCTTTGGTTCAGTAGGAATTAGTTGCGCAAATATCAAGGCCTTAAAAAACAACTTGGAACTAAGAAAATCATCAAAACCAAAACAATATACAAAATCAGGTTGTGATTATAGATGAATATTAATATAAAAGATATAGTCGAATTAAGTGACAACAATCAATATCAAGTAATCAGTAAAACAACGTATAATGAAACAGTCTACTACTATTTAGTTGATATAAATGATATTTCAAACATCAAATTCTTATATGAAAATATAGACAGGTTAACAGAAGTAGAAGATTCAGAATTAATTAATTTACTACTACCAAAATTATTTTCTGAAATTAAAGACTTGATTTAGTATTCTTACACTCATAAACCAAGTAATTTTATATGACAATATAAAGCATTTATGCTATAATCCAAACGAAACAAAGGAGGAACTCCGCATGATAAAAGTAGAAGAAAATACAGGCTCAAGATTAGATTCATATCTTTCAGAAAAACTTGAACTATCTCGAAGTAAGGTTCAAAAACTAATCAAAGAAAGCTTAGTAACTGTTAATGGTAAAAATGTCAATGGAAGTTACCAAGTAAAATTAAATGATGAAATTGAAGTTAATGATGATTTGAATTATGAAATAAATGTTGAACCAGAAGACATAAAAATAGATGTCATATATGAAGATGATGACTTATTAGTAATCAATAAAGAAAGTGGTATGGTAGTTCATCCGGCACCAGGTCATTACACAGGAACTCTTGTAAATGCTCTTTTATATAGATTTAATATAAAAGGAGGAGAACAGCATCGCCCAGGAATTGTTCATCGTCTAGACAAAGATACATCCGGACTTATGTTAGTGGCAAAAAATGAATGGACTCATGAAAAACTATCAGAGATGATATCAAAGAAAGAAGTAGAACGTCATTATCTTGCCATTGTAACTGGTTTAATAAAACATGACACTGGTACAATAGATGCTCCAATCGGTAGAGATACAACTGATAGACAAAAAATGTCTGTAACAGATCAAAATGCTAAAGAAGCAATAACACATTTTAAAGTACTTGAACAATTCAAAAATAATACTTTAATCGAATGTATCCTTGAAACAGGAAGAACTCATCAAATTAGAGTTCATTTAGCATATATTGGTTATCCAGTAGTAAATGACCCTGCATACGGAAAGGGTAAATCTACAGAGTTCGGTCAAATGTTACATTCCAAAAGCATTAAATTTACCCATCCAAGAACAGGAAAAGAATTATTTTTTGAAGTAGAACCACCTAAAGAGTTTACAGAAAAATTAGAAGAATTAAGAAATGAATAAAATATGTATGATTCTATTGAAGTATAAACTAATATTAGATAAACTAAATATATAATGAAATATAGGGGGAAACATATGAAAATAGAAAAAGAGTTTTTGCTTAAATTACGAAAAGATTTAGAACAAATAGAAGGAAGACCACTTCCAAGATATTTTGAAAATCCAAAATATGATACTGAGGAATATTATGAGCCAGAAGAATACACTGGTTATGCGAGTGTTGATAAGCCACATATAAAATTCTTTAAAAAAGGAATACTCGATGCAGAATTTCCTAAAATGAAGATGTATGATTATCTTTATATGCGCAATTTAAAAAATCCAAACTTTGTTGCCTTAAATTATTATGGTAGAAAAATTACATATGCAGAAATGTTTTATAACATTGAGCAAACTGCTAAGGCTTTCAAACAGTTGGGCGTCCAAGAAGGAGATTATATTGTAATAGCAATGCCGACAACACCTGAATCAGTATATATGCTATTTGCACTTAATAGAATAGGAGCAGTTGCCGTAGAATTAGATCCCCGTACAACAAAAGAAGATGTCGCTAATACACTACTAGATTCTAAAACAAAAATGTATATCACGATGGAAGATAATTCAACGTCTGTAGATGAAATGTTAACTGAAAATTCGAAACTTGATAAACAGATTGAAAATGTAATGTTCATTTCACCAACTCAATCTCTTCCAGTAGGATTAAACTATGTCTCAGACCTAAAAGATGGAATAGAAAGATTAAGGAAAACTAAACCAAGAGTACCTAAAAAAGATAAATATATCAATTGGAGAAATTTTATTTTATCAGGAAGAAGCTATACTGGAAACTTAGACTCAGAATATAAGGAAAATCAAGTAGCGGAGATAATTTACTCAAGTGGTACAACAAATACGCCAAAACCAATTGAATATAGTAATGAAACTTTTACTTCCATGGTACGTCAAGTAGAGTTAGGAGAAAACACTTACAGAGCAGCAGACAAGAATTTAAATATTATTCCACTATATCTAGGATTTGGTTCAAATAATGCTTTATATACAGTTCTATGTTTTGGATTAGAAGATATTTTAATCCCGGTACCAGTAACTAATCAGCTCCCTAGATTGATGGAAAAGTATAAGCCGAATCACGTGCTAGGTGCCCCAATTCATATGAAAATCTTACTAAACTATTTGCAAAGTAACCCAGATAAAATGTCTGATTTATCATATTTAAGGTCTTTAGTTTCAGGAAGTGCATATCTAGAAAGCTCTAAGCAATACGCCTTAGATGAAGAATTAGCAAAAAGAGGTTGTAAAATTAAAGTCGGTCCAGGATATGGTCAAAATGAAGCAGGACCGGGTCTAAGTTTATCTACGGATAAATTTCTTGAATTAAGAAAACCAGGTTGCTCAGGTTATCCACTAACACACACTACTGTATCTATATTTGACCCAGAAACAGATGAAGAATTAAAATATGGAGAAGGATTAGAAGGGGAATTAAGATATAAAACACCATGTGTTATGAATGGTTATGCATTTAACAGGCAAAAAGAAACAGAAAGATTCTTCCATCAAGGTGCAGATGGTGACATTTGGTGCCGTTCTGGAGATTTGGGAAAAATTGACGCTGATGGAGGCGTTTATGTAACTGGAAGAATCGAAAGACAAATTAACAGGAGGGGTTTCAAATTTTCTCCAATCGAAGTAGAGGAACATGTAGTAGGTAATATTCCACAAATTGATACATGTGCTCTAGTGGCAAAGCCAGATGAAGAGGAAGAAAGCCTACCTATTTTATATTATTCTATCAAACCAGAATATCAAGATTATTCCCCAATCATTCATGAAGAAGTGGTAACATTATGTAGCACGCTAAAAGAATATAAGATTCCGTCAGCATACGTAGAAATGGAACAATTACCGGTAACTAAGAATTTAAAGATTGATTTTAAATCTCTTGAAAGAGAAGCAGCATCAATGCCGACAGAACCACTAAAAGTTTTTCAAAAAACAAATTAATAAAATAATTAAGTAAATATGCAAATATTTATTTTTTATATGACATTCTAAGTTTTGTCAATAATAAATTTTTATGATTATTATAGACATACTGAAAAGACACGAAATTTCTAAATTTTTAAAAAGTTTAGAAATAATGTGTTTATTTAGTATATAATATAAGTGTAGTTATGTGGTGATAACTACTTGTCTAATTGCTTCCACAAAGCTAAAATTTTGCGAAGTAGTTTAATTGTGCAAGCAAAGATTGATGCGTAATGAGGTTTTCCTTCATTACGTTTTTTTCTATAATAAATTTCTATATCATTATCTTGTTTAGAGATTGCTGTTAATCTAATAATATTAGAACAAGCTATATAAAGAATTTTTCTCATATATTTGTTACCCGATTTGGAAATTGGACCATGTACATTAACAGATTTACCGGATTGTTTAATAGATGGATCTAAGCCACAATAAGCAGTTAACTCTTTTATATTATTAAATTATTAATATCACCAAGTTCAGCAATAATAATAGAAGTAATAAATTCACCAATACCATAAATGGAATTAATAGGTTCAAAATATTTAGATTTTTTAGCTAAGGTCGTAATCTTATATTTAATAATGTCGATAGCTTTTTGATATTCATTAACAAGTCTAGCAATTTAAGATAAGTTAGAAACTAATTCGTCATTCATATTAACTGATGGGTAAGAAATTAAAGTTATGGCTTTAATTTTATAGGTTTAGATTTCCAGGATTTATAATTATGCTTTTTAAAGAAATTTTGTAGTTTATCAATTCTAGTATTAGAAATAATATCAGCAAGTGGATATTTTTCTATGAATTCTAATGCAACATTAGAATATACCATATTTCCTTTAAATATTTCTTCAAATTCAGGAAAACATAAATAAAGTAAATTTCTATATCTATTTTTAATGTTTACACACAACTCATCTAATGCAAAATATTGCCTAGATAAAGCATTTAAATCTAAATATAATTGTCCTGGTTTAATATATTCCTTAAATGTGTTAGTTAAAAATAGATTTACTAAGTTAAAATAATCTTCTTTATCTGTTTTGGTTTTTCTTATATTTCTTTTATGCATTTTTCCATAAATAGGATTAATTACAAATACTTTGAGATTATTCTCTAAAAAGAATCTTTCTATTGGCCTATGATAAATACCAGTTGATTCCATTATTACGTAAATATCTTCTAGTTTATGTTTTTCGATTCTATTGCGCAAATTAGTAAAATCATTAATAGAATGATTAATTTCGTATGGATCAATTAGAACTTCACCACAAGAACTAACTAAAGTAACCATACTTTTAGATTTAGCCACATCAATAGCTAAACAGTTGTGCATAGGAACCATACCTTCATATTTACGATTGAACTCATTATACCATCTACTCCTCATCACGCTGGTGATATAAGATTAAATACATAATCCTCACATTCTAAAACTAGGATAATAAAAAGAAAAGAGCAAGGCCGTCACACAATTGGATACTTTAGAACCCTGTTATAATCTGCCTAAACTCAATCGCATAATTTTACTCAAAAAGAGTAACTTTATTATACTTGTAAAAAGACGATTTGTAACTTCATCAATTTACTAAATACATTATACGTGCTATAATACAAGTAATGATAAAGAAGGTGGTTAATTATGGATATAGGTTACATAATATTAGGAATGAATCTTATCTATGTGTCTATAGTATCTTTTATATATTTTGTAAAACAGAAAGTTGATAATATTGAAACCAAAATTTTTACAAGCCTAATTATTTCAAATTTACTAGGAATGGTTTTAGAGTTTTTGTGTGGTTTTTTAATCAAAGGTCTACCAAAATACGCACTATTAACCTCCATAGTAAATAAGCTGCATATAGCAAATATATGTTATTGGATAACAGCATTTACAATATATGTAATAATTATCTGTTTTAACTTTCAGAATATTGAACAAAAAATCAAAGGTAAAAAATTGAATATTATTATACCAATATATATATGTCTTCTAGGAATAATAAGTTTTATATTGCCATTAAATTATTTCAATGATGGAAATTATATATATTCATATGGTATGGGAGCAAATTACATTGTGATTTTATGTATAATATACCTAATCATAGATATATTCTCAGTTATCAAAAATGTAAAACATTTAAGCAAGTTTAAATTGCTTCCTTTGATAACATTAATTATCGGATATATAATAGTATTTATTGTTAGAAGTATCAATCCTGGATTAGTATTAATAACAACAGTATTTTCTGTTGTCACAGTGGTAATGTATTTTACTATCGGAAACTTTGATTTAAAATTAATTAATGAATTAGAAATAGCAAAAGACCAAGCAGACAAGGCAAATAGCGCCAAAACAGAATTCCTATCAAGTATGTCTCATGAAATCAGAACTCCATTAAATGCTATTGTTGGATTTAGTGATTACATAATGACTTCTGACTCTTTAGAAGAAGTAAAAGATAATGCAAAAAATATTCTAGAAGCATCAAACACACTACTAGAAATAGTTAATGGTATTCTTGATATTTCTAAAATTGAAGCAGGGAAACTTGAAATAATAAATTCTAAATACAACGCAAGAGACGTCTATGGAAGTATCTACAAACTTATTGCTCCAAAAATGAAAGAAAAAGGTCTTGAGTTTGATTATTATATTGCCTCTGATGTACCAGACACATTATATGGAGACCATGCAAACATAAAAAAAGTAATTACAGAAATAATCAACAACGCTTACAAATATACAGATATGGGCTTTGTTCGCTATAAGGTTAATTGCAAAAATAGTGGCGACATATCTCAATTAATAATTACAGTTGAAGATTCAGGGCGAGGAATTCGTCACGAGAATGTCAATAAAATCTTTAATAAATTTGAACGTTTAGAACAAGATAGAAATACAACTATTGAAGGAACGGGTCTTGGTTTATCTTTAACAAAGCAGTTAGTCAGTTTAATGGGTGGCGAAGTTTTAGTAGATACAACTTTCGGGGCTGGAACTAAATTTACAATAATTCTAAATCAAAAGATTGAAACAACTCCTGTAGAACAACCAAAAGAAATAATCACTGCATTAGACTTAACCGATAAAAATATTTTAATCGTTGATGACAATATGTTAAATATCAAGGTAACAAAGAAACTACTTGAACGTTATAATGCGACTAACATAATCTATACAACAAATGGTTATGATTGTGTTGAAAAAATAAAAAGAGGAGCAGTCTTTGATATTATTTTCTTAGATGATATGATGCCAAAAATTAGCGGTATTGAAACATTCAAATTATTAAAACAAATTCCAAACTTTAATCAGCCAGTTATAATCTTTACAGCCAATGCTATAGCAGGAATGCGTGAAAGATATCTAAGTGAAGGGTTCACAGACTACCTAGCAAAACCAATCGAAAAAGATGAACTTATCAGAATCTGTAGCAGTATTATTTATAAAGATGGAGTTCCAGCATCACTAGCAACGCCGGTTCAAAAAGTGGCTCAGGTTCAACCAATAACATCAGTCGAACCAACAACTACTGTTCAACAAATTTCTGAAATAGAATTAATTCAGCCTATAATACCAATGACACCACCTGCACCACAACAAACAGAAGAACTTGAAATAATAGGTGCAGAAGAACCGTCTTCTACAAAAGAAGAATATTTAAAGAGTAATGGTGTGGCACTAGATAAAGCCCTAGAACTTTTAGGAGATATTGAAATGTACAATATGACAATTGGTGATTTTTTAAGCGAAGTAGAAGAAAAATGGCAAAATATCATCAATTACAAAAATATAAATGATATGAAAAATTATGCCATAGAAGTTCATTCATTAAAAAGTGACGCTAAATACCTAGGCTTTATGCCTTTAGCAGACATTGCTTATCAACACGAACTAAAAAGTAAAGAAGAAAATATAGCCTTTGTCAACGAACACTTTAGCGAATTACAAATAGAATATAGTAAGGCATTAGAAATAGCTAAAAATTACAATAAAATGATAAACTAAAACTTCAGTAAACCATACTGGAGTTTTATAAATTAATAACAAATATAGAAAAAGAAAGAATTACTGCAAAAATTCCCAAAACTATATATGGAATTAAAAACTTACTACATTTTGGTTTCAAATTATATGTTTCACTCACCAAAAACAAGGTACTAAGTAAAGTCCCCACACAACTTACAAAGCCCAAGAAACTATTTTTTAATCCAAAGAAAACCAACGTATAACTTTGATTAAACAAATAGTTTACAAGTAATGTAATTTTATATGATAAAGGAAGTTCTTTAACTTTATATGAATATAGTAAACAAATAATACTAATAGTAATTAATATATAAACAATCGTCCATGCAACAACATAAAATCCCATTGGAGGAGCAAACCAAGGTAGTCTAATTTCTTCATAAAAACTATAGTCAAATGGTAAAAAGGACACTAAAAACCAAGGTACAAGGAATATAATAAATGTAAAAAACTTTCTTAACAAAATAATCACCTCTTTCTTTATTTTATGTTTTATATTATAATAATATTAATGTTTTAGGAGGTATACATGGAACAAGATGTAATGTTAGACGACAAGAATATAATGGTAATGAAATTACTCCATTATTTTATAACAGAAAAAAACTATAATCCTATTATTCTTCAAGGAGTAGAAAATGAGATTTGGTTAGAAAATTTACAAGAAGATTATCAAGTTATTCGTATTGTATCTGGATACATCCATAACGATGAACAATTTGATTTTGATAAATTTAAAACTAATCGAATAATGAAAAAAATCAAGAGAAAGACTTTATCTTTATTCAAAATGAATGTTGCAAGTTTTTTCTTAAATCTTAGTGACAATGTTAATTTAGATGAAGCCTCAACACCAAATAGTTTGTGTGTAAAAGTAACAGATGAAAGTGATATTGGAAAAAATGAAACTATTTCCAAAGCATTTCCTGACATAAAAAACAAGTTAAAATTCACTGAAAAGGGGACAGAACTATTTATGAAAATAACAGGTGATATTAATAAACATAATCAAGAAGATGCTAAAAAAGTAGAAAAAGTATTTAGAAGTAAATTTCCAATGATTACATACATTTTAATAGCAGTAAACATTATTTTTTACCTAGTTCCACTAATCTTTGGTGAGAGTCAAAATGTAATGCTAGAATTATGTGTACATGGTCCAAGTATCAGATATGGACAGTATTATCGCTTAATAACAGGTACTTTTCTTCATATGGACATTTGGCATTTAGTATTTAACTGTTACGCTTTATACGTCCTTGGTAGTCAAATTGAAAGTTTCTTAGGAAAAACAAAATTCACAGTAATTTACTTTGTGAGTGCATTATTTGGAAGTCTTTTATCAATAACATTCAATGGAGACACAGCATCTGTTGGAGCAAGTGGAGCCATCTTTGGACTTATGGGTGCTTTATTATACTTTGGTTATCATTACAGAGTATACTTAGGAAATGTAATCAAAAGTCAAATTCTCCCACTAGTAATCTTTAATCTAATAATAGGTTTCTTATCAACCGGAATAGACAATGCCGCTCACATCGGTGGATTAGTAGGAGGAGCCCTAATCACAATGGCTCTTGGAGTTAAAAATAAAAGTAGTCGGTTTGAAAAATTAAACGGTTGGATAGTTACACTAATCTTTTTAGCATTTGCCATCTTTATGGGAATATTCTACGCCGCATAAATTTAATCATACATTTTATTGTAATTAGAACTAAATAATGCTAAAATAAAAATATAAATGTTATAGTGAGGTGATTGTATGTCACAAGAAAATACAAGTCTTTTCAAAGTGCAAGATCTTGATGCTGAGATGACACGTTTAACTTTAAAAGAAGTTTACGAAGCCTTAGAAGAAAGAGGCTACAATCCAGTTAATCAAATTGTTGGATATTTAATCAGTGGAGATCCAGGATACATTTCTAGTTATAAAGATGCTAGAAACAAAATCCAAGCAATAGACCGTGCAAAGATAGTCGAAATATTACTAGTAGAATTTCATAATAAAAATAAATAATGAAATATTTAGGTCTTGATTTAGGTAGTAGAACTTTAGGAATATCTGTAAGTGATGCTACTGGCTTAATCGCATCAACTTATAAGACAATCAGACACAAAGAAGAGTATGATCGTTTGTTAAATGAAGTAAAACAATTAGTTGATGAATTAAAAATTGATGGTATCGTTTTAGGATTTCCAAAAAATATGAATAATACGATTGGTCCTAAAGGCGAACTAAGTTTAGAATTTAAAGAAAAGTTAGAAAAACTAGTAACAATTCCAATATATCTTCAAGATGAAAGGTTAACTACCAAAAGTGCAACAGACATGTTGATTATGGGAAACGTTTCTCGTAAGAACAGAAAAAAAGTTGTTGATAGTGTAGCAGCAACTATAATATTACAAACATTTTTAGATAAAGAAAGGAAATAACTATGAAACAAAATACATTCTCAATGTTAGATGAAAATGGAAATGAAGTAGTATATGACGTACTATTCACATTTGAAAGTGATGAAACAGGAAAAAATTATATCGTATACACTGATAACTCAAGAGATGAGTATGGAAATATCGAAGTTTATGCTTCAATTTATCATCCAGAGGATAACAATGGAAGATTAGAAGCAATTGAAAGTGAAAAAGAATGGAAAGTAATTGAAACAATCCTTGAAACATTACAAGAAGAACTAAAGAATAAAGCAACAAACGGAAATAATGAGCAATAATGGCTCTTTATTTTTTCTAGGGAGGATTTATGGCAGTAAAGACAAAGCGAAAAGCAAAACCACTACTAATAATTTTAATAATACTTCTAATTACTATTATTGTTCTTGCAACAACATGGATAGTAATGACAAGCCCAGTTAACAGTAAAAGTAACGCTCAAGTTGAAGTAATCATTCCAAATGGAGCAACTTCAAGACAAATAGGAACTATCTTAAAAGAAAAAAATCTAATTAGAAATGAATTAGTCTTCAACATTTATATTAAGTTAAATCGAGTAAACTCTATGAAAGCATCAACTTATACTTTATCAAAAGATATGTCATTATCTGAAATAATTCAGGCATTAGAAGAAGGTAATAGTTACAATCCAGATGTCATCAAAATAACCTTCAAAGAAGGAGAAAGAATTACAGACTTTTCTGAAGACATTGCCGAAAAAACAAATCATACATATGATGAAGTTATTGCTGTAATGCAAGATAAAACTTATATTCAAACATTAATTACAAAGTATTGGTTTTTAACAGACGATATCTTAAATGAAAGCATCTACTATCCATTAGAAGGATACCTTGCTCCAAATACATACAACTTTACTAATAAAGATGTAAAAATAGAAAAAATTATTGAAACAATGTTAGACCAAACAAATACAATTCTAACAAAATATCAATCATCAATGACTAAGTCTGTTCATTACTATCTAACAATGGCTTCAATGGCAGAATTAGAGGGAACAAATAGTGAAAATAGAAAACAAATTGTTGGGGTTTTTGAAAATCGTCTTAATATAGGAATGAATTTAGGAAGCGATGTAACAACATACTATGCACTTCAACAAGCAATGGATCAAGATCTAACAACGGCCCAATTCGCAACAGTAAATCCATACAATACACGTTCAACTTCAATGATGGGAAAAATGCCTGTTGGTCCAATTTGTAATCCATCAGTTGTAAGTATTGAAGCAAGTATCTTCCCAACGCAATCAGATTATTTATATTTCGTTGCAGATAAATATGGTAAAATATATTTCACACGCAATAATGCGGAACATACAGCGAAAGTACAAGAAATAAAAGAAAAAGGTGACTGGATATGGTAAATGATAATTCATATCTCCAACAAATAAAAGATTATGCAGAAGAAAACAATGTCCCAATAATGACAGATGAAGGAATTAATTTTCTAACAAACTACATAAAAAAATATAAAGTTGAGCGAATCTTAGAAATAGGAACCGCTATAGGTTATTCTGCTATAATGATGGCCATTGCTAATCCTGATGCTGAAATAACAACTATTGAAAGAGATGAAAAAAGATATTTAGAAGCAGTCAAGAATATTAAAAAATTCCATTTAGAAGATCGAATTCATTTGATATACAAAGATGCTTTTGATGTAAAACTAGATGGTAAATTTGACTTAATCTTCATAGATGCTGCCAAAGCCCAAAACATTAAGTTTTTTGAAAAGTTTGAATACAATCTAAATCCAAAAGGAACAATCATTACTGATAATATGAACTTTCATGGTTTAGTTGACAAATCTCCAGAAGAAATCAAAAGTAGAAATCTTCGTGCCTTAGTTAGAAAATTAAAAGACTATGCAGTCTTCCTTCAAGAAAATAAAAAATATGAAACAGAGTTTCTTGATATTGGAGATGGAATTGCAGTATCAAGACCAATATAAATAAAGTGCCTAATTTTAGGTGCTTTTAATTTGGAAAAACTAATAAAAGAATATCCAAAAATTAATAATAATGATAAAATATCCTTAACAAAGGAGTGTTAGATATGTCATATTTTCAGCTTTTAAGTTGTAATGAAACACTAGGAACTTGTTGTAATGATTATGGGATTATACCAATTCTAGACATAATAAGAAAAGTTTTTGATATCTTTCAAATAATTGTTCCCATTTTATTAATAATAGGAAGCACAATTCAATTCGTTAAATTACTGACAAATCCTGATGAAAAGGGCGGGACAAAGAAAATAATAAATCGTCTTCTTGCGGCGGTAATTTGTTTCTTTCTACCTACAATAGTTGATGTAGTTATGGGCCTAATGGGATCAAATGAAACATTCCAAGTTGCGGCCTGCTGGGACCAAGCAAAATTATCTAATGAAATCATTAGAACTCAGTCCGCAACCTATATTGATAAAAATAATGTCAAAGATAAAACGTCATTTCTAATAAATCCAGATGAATATGAGACTGGGACGCCACCTGAAGAAATCACAGAAACAGGTAATGGACAATCAACACTACTAGGTGCAGAAATTGTTGTTTATGCCAAACGATTCATAGGAAAACAATATATTTATGGTGGTAGTTGGAACGGAGAAGAACCATATACTGGTACTGATTGTAGTGGTTTTGTTCAAGGCGTATTCAAACATTTTGGGATAAATCTTCAACGAACAACCTCCTCACAATGGAATGACAAATCATCATATACCTTAGTAAGTCCAACTGATATCCGTGCTGGAGACTTAGTTATGTATGACGGACATGTAGGAATTTTAACTGGTATTGGTACTGAAGTAGTTCACGCTAAAGGAAGCAAGTGGGGAATAGTCCTTGATGAAGATTACAGAACCTGTTCAAGTCACGCAATTCTAGGAATTATGAGAATAAACGGTGTATAAGGAGGCACAAAATGGCTAGTCATAAAAAAACAAAAAGATAACTCAAAGTACACAAAAAGCCTATGCAATTCTTGGTACCTTAATAGCCTGCTTTTTTATCGCATACACATTCTATCAAAAAAAGTCAACTGAAAATTATAATGACATTAAACAAGATACAAGTGCTCACTTAGTATATACAAAATATTCAGACACAAGTACCACATACTCTAAGGAAGTTCCATATGTCAATTTGAAGGCCGATGTCTTTAAAGAAGTAAATAAAGATATTTTACTTTTTTGTGATGATTATATGAACCGTGACAAAAGTGTTATAACATACGAATATGACATCAACGGGATTATTCTTTCTCTAGTAATCAAAGTTATAAATAATGAAACAACCTACGCCCCAGAACCATATTTTAGAAGTTACAACATCAATCTAAAGACTCAAGAAGTAATCGCCGACGATGCCTTACTAGAATATTATGGAGTAAATACGACTAATGTTGAACGCAAAATAAAAAGACAATTCGAAACCTACTATACAGAAATTGTTAAAGAAAATTATTATACTTCCTCAGAATGTAGTTTTAATTGTTTTCTAAAGTGGCGCGGAGTAAGTAAATATATGGATTATGTCAGTTACTACGTCAGAGACGGTCAGTTAATTGCCTTTAAATCATTTATCGCTCATTCAATCTTCGGTGAAGAAGAATATTTTAACGATGAAAGTTTTGAATTTATAATTGCCGATGCTCCAGTAGAACAAGAATCAACTCAAAATGTCCCACTTTCAGGATATTAATTATTTAAAAAGTCCCATCTATTCACTAGAATAGATGTTTTTTGTCAACTGAACTTAATCCAAAATACCAGCCTTTATTTTTTTGAAATGTTATTATATAATATCTACGAGGTGAAGTATGAAACTATTAATAGAACCAAGTGACAAACAAAACTTATATATAGACACAATCGATGGGCTAATCTTATCCTTAAAAGATTATGCAGTTCAAAGTCCAATCTATTACACACTAGAAGAAATAAAACAACTACGAGAATCACATCCTAATCTAGAAATCTATGTAAATATCAATAAAAATCTTTTAAACAGTGACATAGAGCCATTAAAATCTCTTCTAAAAGAACTTGATAAATTATCTCTTCAAGGAATTTTCTTTTATGATTTAGCCCTTTTAAAACTAAAAAAAGACCTTGCTTTAAAAACAGATTTAGTATGGAGTCAAACTCATATGGTCAATAATTATAAAACATGTAACTACTATCATTCAAAAGGCGTAAAATATGCCCTTCTAGGAAAAGAAATAACTTTAGAAGAAATCATTGAAATAATAAAAAAGACAACCATAACTCCAATGGTAGAAGTGTTAGGCCTACCAAGTGTTGCTTTTTCAAAAAGAAAACTAATTACTAATTATTACAAGGATTTAAATAAAGAAACTAAACCTGTATTAGACGTAACAGAAAAAGTAACAAATTCAGTCTATGAATTAACAGAGGATGAAAATGGTACCAGCTTCTTTTTAAAAGACTTAATAAATGGTACAAGTGTCATTAAAAATCTATATAATACTGGATTAGAATACATTATTATGAGAGGCTATGGGATAGAAGAAGAACTTTTTAATGAAATCTTAATTGATACAAAAAACTATCTTAAAACATCATGCCAAGATGCATCCTATATTGAAAAATACCAAAAACTAGGAACGAACACAAATTTCTTCTTTAAAAAAACTATATATCAGGTGAAGAAAAATGGATAGAATAGAATTACTATCACCAGCAGGTGATATTGAACGTTTAAAAGTAACACTCCTTTATGGTGCAGATGCAGTATATATTGGAGGTCAAAAATATAGTCTAAGAGCCAATGCTACAAACTTTTCAATTGACCAAATTAAAGAAAGTTGTGATTTTGCACATAACCTAGGTAAAAAAGTCTATCTAACTTTAAATATTGTTTTTCATAATGAAGACATGGATGGAGTAGAAGAATATATTAAAGAAGTAGTTGCTGCCGGAATTGATGCTTTTATTGTAAGTGATCCTTTCATTATCTCTCATATCAAAACTAATTATCCTAACGTGGAAGTTCATCTTTCAACTCAAAACTCCACAAGCAATTCTACCGCAGTTGAGTATTTCAAAGAAGAAGGAATCAACAGAGTTGTTTTAGCGCGAGAACTTTCAAAGAATGAAATTGCTGAAATTATTGACAAAACTAAAGTGGATATTGAAGTATTCATTCATGGTGCTATGTGTACATGTTTCAGTGGACGTTGTGCTTTATCAAACTACGTTACCAACCGAGATGCTAATCGTGGAGGATGTGCTCAAGTTTGTCGTTTTGCTTTTGAAACAGAAGAAGAAAAAAAGTTTACTATGGCTACCAAAGATTTAAATATGGCTCGCCACATCAAAGATTTAATCGAAATAGGAGTAAAGAGTCTAAAAGTAGAAGGCCGTATGCGCTCTTTATATTATCTCGCAACAGTAATTGGAACATATCGTGAATTAATTGATGCAATTTATGATAATACTTTAACTGAAGAGCAATTGAAAGTTTTAGAATATCGCCTAAGCCGAGTTGCCAATAGAGAAGTTTCAACCCACTACTTCATGAAAGAAGCCGATGAAACAGACCAATATTATACAGGAAGACAAGAAATCTCAAACCAAGATTATCTAGGAATAATAACTGGCTATGACAAAGAAAATAATTGTTTAGTTCTAGTAGAAAGAAATTATTTTGAACCCAGTGATGAAATTGAATTTTTCACCCCATCTGGAGAAGTATATTCATATACTGTCGATAAAATTTATGATGAAAATATGAACGAACTAGAAGTTGCTCGCCATCCAGAACAAGTCCTAAAATTAAAATTTAACTTAGAACTACCAACATATTCAATGATTAGACTAATTAAAAAACATGACTAATGGAGGAAAGATATGGAATATTTAGACCAAGCAAAACTTAACTTTTTAACTAAAGAACAAAATCTAAGTGAATATGCCACTAAAAGTAGTGAATCAATTCGTCTAAAAGAACTAACTGATGATGATATCAGACCAAGTTATTTTAGAGATATTGACAGAATTATTCATTCCCTAAGTTATTCTCGTTATTCTGATAAAACTCAAGTATTTCCGTACAAGGAAAATGACCATATATCAAAACGAATGATTCATGTTCAACTAGTTAGTAAGATTGCTAGAACCATAGGTAGAGCCTTAAATCTAAATGAAGATTTAATAGAAGCCATTGCCCTTGGACATGATATAGGTCATACACCACTAGGCCATGAAGGAGAATATATCCTTGATGAAATTTCTCAAAGAGAGTTAGGCGAAACATTTGCCCACAACATTCAAAGTGTAAGACATTGTATGTATGTAGAAAATAAAGGCAATGGTCTAAATTTATCAATTCAAGTATTAGACGGTATAATGTGTCATAACGGTGAAATGTTATCCAATAAATATGTTCCAATGAAAAAAGATCAAGAAGAATTCTTAAAGGAGTTTAATAATTCATATAAAGACTATTCTTCCACTAAAAAATGTAGTCCTATGACTTTAGAAGGATGCGTAGTTAGAATAAGTGACATTATCGGTTACATCGGAAGAGATATAGAAGATGCTATAACTCTAGGGAAAATAAAAAGAGAAGAAATTCCTATTGAAATAAGTAATGTTTTAGGAACAACAAATAAAGAAATAATTAATACTATCATCCTAGATATAATTAAGGAAAGCATCAACAAACCATACATAAAGATGAGTCAAGAAGTATATCAAGCCTTATTCGCTCTAAAAAGATTCAACACTGAACATATTTACAAAAAAAGTATGACACCCGAAGAAAAAGAATATTATAAACAAGGAATGAATATATTATTTAATGATTACTTAGAAGATATAGAAAAAGAAAATAAATCTAGTCTTATCTACCAGATTTTTCTAGACAATCAATCAACCTCGTATCTTGAAAACACATCTAAAAAACGTATGGTTATTGATTTTATAGCCGGAATGACCGACGATCTTTTCATCATCGAACTAAAAAAACATCTTAAGTAAAATTATTAAGAACCTTGATTTACAAACAAAAATATGTTATAATTAGCCTGCTTTTTACAAAAGAAAAAGCGGGCAGAATTTTTTTAAAGGAATGATAAGATGGAAGATTTTAGAATAAAACCAAGAAAAGAACCGAGATATATTTTAGATGCCAAACCTATTGAAGTTGCAACTAAAGATGAAGAGGGCAACGATGAAATAATTAAAGGAATAAAAGTTTATTTTGGAGACGGAATAGTATTTAATCTAGAAAACAATGAAGAAAATCTACGTAAAATTGAAGAACGTCAAGAAAAACAAGTTGAAGAAGGAATTAGTAATCTTCCTAAATTTAAATTTCGTAAGACATTAGGCGGATGTATGACTGCAGCAGGAATAATACTTGGGCCAATCGCGGGAAATGCTCTTGCTACAGCAACCATTCCAACTACATCAGTTGAAGCAGAAACAACTAAATTTTTCCTTACAATTGGTCTAGTTACATTAGGTTGTCTTATTCCTGGAACTTATACAATTATAAGAAATAATCCTAAGATTAAGCAGTTAACAAAACTAAAAATTCGTAATGACAACAAAGATGCTTTAAATAGTTTTACTGCCTATCCAAATGCTTTAGCCGGACTAGATTCAGATAAAGCCAGGCTCTTTACAGAAACACATCAACAAGGTAAAAATCCTTTTTCTATCTTAAATGTAGATAGTTACACTCAAGAAGATTTAGAAAGAATTGTTGAGAATATTGAAAGAGAAAAGGAATTTCAATTTGTCTATAAAAAAAATAATCCCCCAAAAGAGCAATCAACTACACAAAATAGTTAATTAATCTCTTGTAAAACAAAAAAAAATATGTTATACTAGCGCAAGTTGAGTCTAGAGTTCAACTGTCTAAAAAATTAGATAAACACATTTAATGAGGTGATATAAATGGGAAATAAAAATACTGTGTATTTAACACAACAAGGGTTAGATGATTTAAAGGAAGAATTAGATAACTTAATCAACGTAAGACGTCCAGAAAACATCATCGCTATTAAGGAAGCCAGATCTTTAGGTGATCTATCTGAAAATGCTGAGTATGATGCTGCTCGTAATGAACAAGCACAAATCGAGGCTAGAATTAAACAATTAGAAAAAATGTTAGAAAATGTATCAATAATTACTGAAGTTTCAAATGAAAAAGTAGGAATTGGTAACACTGTTTCTATAAAATATGTAGACGACGATGAAGAAGATGAATATAAAATTGTTGGTTCACAAGAAGCAGATCCATTTGAAAGTAAAATTTCTAATGAATCACCAATTGCTAAAGCATTATTCGATCACAAAGTTGGTGACATCGTAACAGTTGAAAGTCCTAATGGATCGTATGATGTAGAAATTATTGAAATTAAATAAATAAAGGTAATCAACACGATTATCTTTTTTTATTGCTTTTTTTCTGCTAAAATTAAACTAGGTGAATAGTATGAAGCAAACTAAAATTCCAACATCCTTAAAAAGAACAATTCTAATTGGAATAACCCTTTTAATATTAGGCTGCATTATTACAACTTATATAATAAGTAACTATAATGTCATTGACAAGAAAAAAGACCAAGTAACCTCCTTTATTTATTATACAGATTACTAAACTTCAATTCCTGAAGTTTTTTAAGTATTAACCTTTCAATTTTTTCTAAAATACGTTATACTAAAAAAGATAAGATAGGGGAGCGTAGATACAATGATTATCAGAAAACCATATGCTTTTTTAATTAAACACTTTCGAAAAATTCACATATTATTACTAGCACTTTGCGCTTACATTTATTATAAAAATTTACAATTAAGTGCTTTTGTTAATGAATTTATGTCACTAGGAACATATGACGTAATCAATGAACCAATTGCTAAACATATATCATTCTTTGTAATTATTGCTATGTTAATTGTAATAATTGGCAGCATAATCCTAGTTTTATTGTTGCGTCATAAAAAGAAGCCATGGAAACTATATCTAATACCAGCCCTTGAATACACCTTTATGTTGATAATCTTTTTAGCAACAAAAAGTTTCTTTGATTCATATACCGGAGGACTTGATCAAGCAAATATCAGAGCAATCCGTGACTTTTTATTTATCGCCACTCTCGTTCAATATCCAATTTTTATTATTTTTATAATTCGTATCTTTGGAGTTGATTTAAATAAATTTAATTTCAAAATGGATGAAGAATATCTCGAACTAAACAATGAAGACCGAGAAGAGTTAGAAATAAACATTGACTTTGACAAGGAAAGTCTTAAACGTGGAGCCAAACGTCTCATTAGAAATGTTGGCTACGTCTACCAAGAACATAAATTAATTGCTAATACAATCATTTCAATTCTCTTAATTATTCTTTTATATAATAGTTATAAATTTATTTTTATCACCAACAAATCATATAAGGAAGGTGAATCGCTAAACGCCAACGGTTACACTATCACATTAAATAACAGTTACTATACAGATAAAGATTATAAAGGCGACATTGTTTCTGAAAAGAGTGCTTTTGTTATATTAGATTTAACTATAAAAAACAATAGCGAAACAAGAGAAATAGATTTAAATAAATTCCATGTTATGAATGGAATAAATGACTATGTTACGACCGCAAAAACATTCGAAACCGAATTCCAGGATTTTGGAAAAGCCTATGAAAAAAAAGAATTAAAACGTGATGAGAGTTTCAACTTAATTATGATTTTTAAAGTCAATAAAGACCTATCAACGAAACGTTTCGTTTTATATTACCAAGAGTTCAACAACAACGAACCACATCTAAGAAAAATAAAATTAAAACTAAATGATATGTCCGAAATCAATGAAAACAAAACTCTAACTCTCGGAGAAGAAATGAACTTTATCCTAAAAAAACAACAAGAGACAGTCATTTTTGATGAATATGAGATACTTGATACAACCGATTATTCCTACCGTGTTTGCTACAGTTCTAACTGTTCAACTTATACCGGTACATATACCGCTCCAGAAGGGTATAAAATCTTGAAAATCTCCTTTGCCTCAAACAATTTTGAGGGCAAAGATATGATTGACTTTTCAACTAATTATGGTAAAATTAATTATATAAATAGTAAGAATAAGAAAAGTACCATAGCAATAAAAAATCCTTTCAACAAAACTTACTATGGTAAATACTTGTATACAACAATTCCTATTGAAGTGGCCAACTCATCATCGATTGAATTAACTTATACCGTTAGAAATAATAAATATACATATAAAATCAGATAGAGAATAAGGAGGCATTATGAATAAAAAGGTAAAAACAACTTTAAAACTAATCGTAATAGTAGTAATAATAGCCTTATTTGTATGGTTTGTCTTCATTTGGCCAACGTATACATTTAAAAAGAATGAACAAACTCTAGAGGATGCCGCTAAAAGATACTTTGAATTAAATCAAACAGAATTACCAACTGGAACTAGAATTGCTACAGTAGATATGCAAACACTATATCATAAGGCTTACTTAAAAGAAGACTTCTATATTCCATACACTGATGAGCCATGTTCTTTAAAAGAGTCATGGGTTAAAGTCAAAAAAGAAACTAATGGTGAATACAAATACTATACTTACCTAAAATGTGGAGCCTTAGAATCAACAGTTGACAGTAAAGGGCCAGAAATAACTTTAAATGGTTCTGATACAGTTACAGTAGACCTTGGAGAAGAATATAAAGATGCCGGAGTAAAAAGTGTTGTAGATAATACTTTTGGTAAAATGGAAGTCTCTGATGTAACTATAAAAACAAGCGAAGTTGATACTAGTAAAATAGGAGAATATAAAGTAACTTATACAGCCTATGATGAATTGAAAAATAAAACAACGGTAACTCGTACTGTTAAAGTGGTTTCTAAAATAAAAAATGCAGTCAGTAAAATAACAGGAGAAACAGGATATTACACAGGAAAAAATCCAAATAACTATATAAGATTATCTGGGATGATGTTTAGAATCATCGGTATTGATGGAGATAATGTTAGAATTGTTGCTGAAGAAGATATTGCTAATGTTAACTATGACGGAATCGAATCATGGTTAGACTATTACTATGAACACATAACTGATGCTGCTAAGAAATTACTAGTTAAAAACAAATACTGTAATATGACAATATCTGATACAACTCTTGAAACATCAGAGTGCACATCATTTACTAAAGAAAGATATGTCTATATCCCATCAGCAACTGATATTAATAAAACTAAAGATACAACTGGAAGTTTCATGAAACCAGAAACATTATCTTGGCTAGCAAACCCTAAAGATACAACCAAAGCCTATGCTACTAGAAATGTTATGTTTGGAAACTTGGCTGGTTATGATTTCTATTCCGATGAAAAAGTTAAAAACTACGGAGTAAGACCAGTTCTAACAATAAAAGGAACATCACTTCTAACAGCAGGAAATGGTACTTACGAAAACCCATATACTTTTGGTGAAACAAAAACTGCCAAAACAGACGACTTAGTTAATACTAGATACACTGGAGAATACATTAGTTATAGTGGGGTTTTATGGAGAATAATCGGTGTAAATAGTGATGGTACAACAAAAATTATTTCTTGCCAAAATATCAAACAAGATGGAGTAAACGTTAAGACAAATTATACCGAAACAACTTCAACTACCAAAATATATAATCCAACTGAAAAAAATAATGTTGGTTACTATATCAATAATAAGATAAGTGAATTTATTGATACATCATATTTTGTAAATAAAAATGTTTCAGTACCTATCTATAAAAACGAAATCCAATACGGACAAGAAACATCAACCAAAAAATACAAAGTAAAACTTTCCGCTCCAAATATGTATGAAATGTTCAGTGCACATTCAACATCAGCAGAGAACATGAAATCATACTGGTTAATTAATTCATCAAAGACTGAATACAAAGGTGGAGCAGTTAGTGATGCTGGAGTAACATTAAACACAATAAGTGAATTTGATTCATTTGGTGTAAGAGTAGTTGCTAACTTAAACAGTAAAGTTTTAATCACAAAAGGTCATGGAACACTAGAAAATCCATATAACATTACGAAGTAAGTAGGTGTATCAATGAAAGTAAAGAAGAAAAAATTAAATAAAAAACAAAATCAGAGGATCAAAACGCTTTTCCTTGCGACAGGTCTTCTGATTTGTTGCTGTATAGTATTTATTTTACTTTTAACTTTGAACTTATTTGATAATGATATTTACGAAGTTAAAAATAGAGTAAATGAAATTGAAAAAGCCAAAAAAGATGATGCGGATGGTTATGGAACAATCGCTTGGTTAAGAGTTCAAGGAACTAATATTGACACTCCAATAATTGGTTATGAAACACTAGATGACTTAAAAAGTGTTGAAGAAGACGACTTCTTATGGAACGGAGTAAACGAAGAAAAATTCTATAATCAAGTAACGATTTCTGGACACAATATCTTAAATCTATCATCAAAACCTAAAATAGGAATGGAATACTTCTCAAGATTTGATGATTTGATGGCCTTTATTTATCCGGAATTTGTCGAAGAAAACAAATATATTCAATATACTGTTGATGAGAAAAACTATATCTACAAAGTATTTGGAGTTTTCTTTGAAAAAGATTATAACCTAAACCTAAAATCTGAAGGTGACTATACTGAAGAAGAAACAAAAAAATATCTAGAACAAATAGAACAACTTAATATCTACAATTTCGATGTTGAAGTAGATGAAACAGATAGCATAATAACACTAACTACCTGTACAAGATTCTTTGGTCTAGAAGATAAAAGACAATTTGTAGTAGTTGGAAGACTACTTAGAGAAAATGAAAAGATGGACAACTATGAAGTAACAACAACAGCCAATTACAAAGAAATTGAAAGTATTATGAAAGGAGATGACAACAATGAAGAAGCATAAATATAGAATAATAGGGGTTATATCTATAATATTAGTTATTGCCGGACTAATGGTAGTAACACCAATCTATGCTGAAGAAGGTACAACAGAAACAACTGAAGAACTAACTTGTATAGATTTATCAGAAAAATATGGTATTTATATTGATAAAGGGTCTGGTGAAAATGCTTATGATGTCATCAAGGATAACTCAATTGCTTGTGGTGATAGTGCTAGTACAACAGAATTAAAAATAATTGCTGTAAACGGTGTAACTGATACATCAGGACAAGTACTTAACTCGAAAAATAAAAAAGCCACAGTTCAAGCAGCCTTAATGATTGATGGAACTAAACATTATATGACAGTTACATTAGAAAATGTTGCCAATCCAAACGAAACATTAACAGTTGAATATTCAATCATCTCAGAAGCCGCTGGAGGAGGTTCTGTTACAGAAGCAAATACCAACTACTATGGCTTATGTGCAACACTTAGAGGAACAGTTTCAACATTAAGTGCAGAAGGGCAAAGCTTCTATAAACAATCTATTCCATACTGTTGGAATGAAAGAGTTGTAGTAAACTATACTCAATCTGAACTAGAAACAAAAATTAATAATATTAATGCCCTATGGACAGTATATAATAATCAAAAAAACTCTGGTTCAGAAGAATTTAATATTACCTTTAATGAAATTAAAACTAAAGCCCAAAATGCTGGGAATACAATTGCTACTCCATCATCAGAAACAATTGGATTAAAATGTAGTTACACAAACGTAAAAAATACAAAAGAACCAACAACATATACAAATAAGTATGGAGATTCACTTTCATCTGCTGAGTATTACTTAAATAAAGATTATTACTACTCAACAGAGACAACAAGAGAAGGTACTGTAAAATATACATATAATTATGCTGTAGGTAATACAGTAACAGAAACATACGATGCTTGTGAAAGAACTTGTGAAGAATCAGTAAAAGTTGAATATGGGCCACCAATTGCTTCTAAAGCGGGTCTATGTTTTGAATATAAAGTTAAAGTATCAAGTTATGTAAGTTGTACTGCTGATATAATTGCACCAACTCCAGATGAACCATCAGGATACTGTAATCCAGCACCTAAATGTACATCTTTAGCCGGAGTGTTAAGAAAGAAAGAACAGGCAGGTCCAACACAAGAATTTGATTCATGTATTCAAAAATGTGATGGCGGAGAATACAGTGAAAAATGTAGTTTAAAATGTTACAAAGAAGTTTATGGTTCAACAAATTCTCAATCAAAAATTGCAATCAGTTATAATACCGCAACAGCAACTCAATTAGCCGATTCAAATTCATATACTCTTGCTCAATGTTTAAAAGACAATCAAAATTATGATGGATGTTACGGTTATGTAGGTGGAACAATCAACTGGTATTCATTACAAAACTATGATTTAAATGGTAATTATACTGGAACAGACTGGAATAATATTCAATCACTAGGTCGTTGGTATCTAGATAGAATTGCCGCTCATGGATATAACTATTGGAGTGGAGGATACGACGTAAGTGGTATCATTGAAAACTGTAATAGTACATATTGTGGAAGTTATGTTGTTGATGAAAATGGTTTCTATCGTGCTAACTACAGTGGAAGTTTATGTACAGATAACTGTATCTGGAGAACAGACTCTTGTGGAAGTAACGTATATCTAAATCCAGGAACTGCGCAAGCAGACTATAAAGCAAACTCAGCAGAATATGAAAAAGCCGCTGCAGCATGTATTGGAGCAGCAACATGTTCACAACATACTGCTGAATTCTCAATTTCAATTAATTATGATACAACAGATGATTCAGGCGTTAAGAAAGTTAATAAAATTACTTTCCCATATACATCTAAAACAGATACTTTATATGCCAACAAAGCAAATAATATTCCAAACAGAAGTGTTTCATCTATCTTAGATTATTCAGGATGCTACGCAGATAGTACAATTGGAAATCAATATATGACAGAATGGAGTTTCCCAGGAACATATATCCACAATAAAACTGGAGAAATTTCTTTCCAAAAACCAAGTGATACATCTGGTTGGTATTACGATGATAAAAAATTCTGTATGCCACTAGATGCTGAAAGTGTCAATACAAAATGGTGGGAATGGTATAAATTAGGTAATAATTGTTATACAACTGCTCAAATAGAGCAAGAATTACAAGGTTCAACAGGAACATCAAATGGTTATAACATTGAAGCCAATACTGATAGTTTTGGTTACTTCGGATGGAACTTTGATGTCAAATGTTTCTATGCTTTAAGAAATGAAGTATGTAACGTCGAAGAAGATGGCTGCTGTGGACCACCAACTACTGAAACAAAAACAAATGGTGTAAGTAACTATACAGTAAGATCTGTTGATCGAGATAATTTATTCCCAAATGCTCCAGTAGCAGGAGTAGTTGATGATACAAAACGCGAAATAGGATTTAACTGGACAGATAAAGCCTTATCATTAAAGAATAGTGATTATTCAGTTAACCCAACAAAATTAATTGAACACATTCAAAATACTGCTAATACATTGTATATCGAAGAGTCAAATTTAGACTATCAATTCTATTTAACACCATCAACATTAAATGCTATTAGAAATTACAACAAAAACAATCCATACGGTACATGGAATGGAAAAGCCGTTGAAAAGAATGGTATCATGGTATACAGTAGTAACCTATTCAGAGCAACAGGTGAAAATAACATTTTAATGTCTATCGATGGAGCAATCAAGAAAACAGGTACAATCGGTGTAAATAACGAAAACTATACCGAATTTGGAGGTTGATGAATAAATGAACAAAGGAATGTTAACAGTAGGTATTATCCTATTAAGTTTAATGTCATTACTACTAATAAACGTAATTAGTAACTATCAAACAGGTGGAGAACTAGATTACTACTTAGTAAAAGAAACTACTGAAGCCGCAATGGAAGATGCAATCGACCTAGAATACTACCGATTAAATTCGCTAATTAGAATCGACAAAGATAAATTCGTAGAGAGTTTTCTTCGTCGATTCGCTGATAGCGTTGATAATACCCGTTCATATTATATAAGTTTTTATGATATAAACGAAGTTCCTCCAAAGGTTAGTGTCAAAGTAGATTCATTAACAGTATTAAGTTTTTCCGGTGAGGCTGCTAATATCTCAACAAGTATTGATGCTATTATCGAATCGGATTATACGGAAGACCAATTAACAGAAGATGCTTTACAAGATAGTTTTGATGTAACTGGTAAAGCACTTGATGAAAGACAATAGTAAAGGAGAGGAATAAAATGGGAAATTTAACCACAGGAATTAAAAAGTTTTTACAAAACAAAAACACTGTAACTGTACTTGGTGTAGTTGCCGCAATTATCATTTTGTATGTAGCATATAACATGCGTGTTAAAGCAGCAATCAATCCAATTAATGTACCATATGCTAAAGAACAAATTGCTCCTGGTACACAAATAACTGCTGATATGGTTGGAACAAGAGCCGTTCCACCATCAATGCTAGAAGGAGATGTAATCACTTCTCAAAGTAATGTTATCGATAAATATTCTAGTGCAGATACAGTAATACCAGCAGGAAGTTTATTCTATACACGTACAGTAGTAGAAAAAGAGCAATTACCTGCCAACATCATTCTTACTTATCCAAAAGGATATGTATTATATAATATGTCTGTTACAACAGCAACAACATATGGTAACTCAATCTATCCAGGTAACTATATTGATATTTATTTAAAAGCAGTAAATAAAATCTCTGAAGGTGAAGAAATGACTGCTGATGCAGATAAAATCATGTTAGGAAAATTAATGGCTAATGTAAAAGTTCTAGCCGTAAAAGATGCTAGTGGACAACCAGTATTCTCTAATCTAGATGAACAAAGAACACCAGCCATGATCGTTTTCGCAGTACCAGAAGAGTACTATATTTTGCTAAAGAAAGCAGAATACTTAAGAACATATGATTCAACACTAATTCCAGTTCCAACAAACGAAAGTTTAAAAGACGAACCAGGAGAACTAGAAATTAGTAGTGAACAATTAAAAGACTGGATTAATAAAGTTACAGTTTGGACAGAATCATAAAAATATAAAATAAAAGAATAAAGAATTAAAGGGATGTGAGTTAGATGAATGAAAATATTTTTGACAAACTAGACTTTGGACCATTTAGGCCCTTATTAGATAATGATGATATAACGGATATTTCATATAGTAATGGTGGACAAATTTGGATTCGTTCACTAGCTCAAGGATCCTTAAGAGTAGAAGTAGATGGGGCAACACCAGATTTCGTTGAAAAATTAGCCTTTCAATGTTCTAACGTAATGGGAACAACATTCAATAATGCAAAACCATTCTTAGATGCAGAATCTGCTGAATTACGTCTTAACTTTGTTCACCAATCCATCGCAACAAATGGTATTGCCGTAGTTATGCGTAAAACTCCAGCCAAAATTCGTCTGGAAAAAGAAAAATTAATAAAAGACGACTATTTTACTCAAGATGTTCACGATTTATTAATTAAATGCGTTGAAGGACATTGTAATATTATGGTTGCAGGAGAAACTGGTTCCGGAAAAACAGAATTTGTAAAATACCTAGCCAGTCATACTCGAACTAATGAAAAAATTATTACAATTGAAGATACACTAGAACTTCATTTAGACAAAATTTTTCCACAAAGAGATATTGTTGCAATGAAGACAAATAACGTAGCCAGTTACTCAGACGTACTAGTTACTTGTATGCGTCAGAATCCAAAATGGATTCTACTATCCGAAGTACGTAGTGCAGAAGCCGTATCAGCCGTACGTAACTCAATTTCATCAGGACACAATATTTTATCAACAATCCATGCCGACAAAGCATCCGCAATACCATATCGTCTTTACAGTTTGATGGAAACTGACCTAGATGTTAACCAGTTTCTTTCCACAATTTATCGTTATATTCAACTGGGGGTTCATATTAAAGCATATTACAGTAAAGAACGCGGAAAATTCCATCGTGAATTAGATGAAGTTTGTGAATTCTATGTTGATGATAATAATGTTCCTCAATCACGAGTAATCTATCAAAAAATCTTCGGTAGAAATCCAGTGATGCGTAAACCAAGTGCGCACTTATTAGAATATTTGGAAAATCAAAATATTGATGTAAGTTCTATAGTAGATAAATTACCTGATGAAATGCCGTTCAAAGAACAAGAAGATCTTAACTTTGAAGAAAATAAAACAGCTGCTGTTGAATCAACTGATAAAAAAGAGGAAACTAGTCAAAAGGAATTAGAACCTCTACAAACAACTGATAATAAAACACAAATTGAACAAGCTGTATCTCAACCAGTAATTCAACCAGTTTTAACACCACAACAACAGTTACCAACTACTCAAGCAGAAAGCACAAAACCAATTGAGCAACCTGCCCAAGTACAAGTTGTCACTCAACCAACAATTCAACCAGTAACAAAATTAGAAAATCTCGCAGCATAGAAAGGAGTAAGTATGTATTTAGAAGAGCTATTAATAATTATAATAATAATTGTAGGTATTTTCCTATATAGAAATTACAAAGGCCAAAACATAGGAAAATTTATTACTGAACAAGTACAAACTGTATATGATAAATACGCACCATTCTCCTTTAAAGTAGTAAGAGAAAAAGCCAAAGAACTTGGACAAGAATTTACTACCAAGCAATATATAATGCAAATATGTATATTTGCAGGCTTTGCAGCAGGTGTAAGTTATTTATATTTTTACAATATAGTAATAAGTATCTTTTATGCTATAGTTGCCATAATGTTTGTTCCATACTTAGCATATTTAAGATGTAAAAGAGTATATAGTGAATTCATTTTCGAACAGATTCAAGTATATACTTCAAACGTCATAATGGAATTCGCAACAACTCAATCATTTGTTAAATCACTTGAAGGAGTTAGAAATTCAGGAATCTTAGAAGACCCTGTCCTAAGTGATGTAAATCACATGATTGAACTAGCATACGACAACGGTACAATTGATGAAGCCCTAAATTATATGAGTGAATTATATCCTTACTATATCGTTAAAAATATGCATCAGTTATTCTTACAAATTACTAAAGAAGGAGCAAGAAACTCAGCAGACTCTCTTGATAATATGCAATTAGATATCGACATGTTAATTGAAAGTGTATATCGTGACCGTATTGAAAGAGCAGCCTTCCACAAAAATTTCTTATCTTTCGGAATAACACTATATTTATTAGTTATGTTAGTACAATTTTTATTAGGCGAAGAAACATATATCCTACTTTTAGATAGATGGTATATTCAAGTATTATTACATGCCGTAATAATAATTAACACATATTTCCTTCTTAAAGGAGAAAAATATTATAATGAGAATGTAGGAGCGGAATAGAGTATATGGAAATATTAATAATAGGTGCAATCCTCATATTTATATTAGTATATAATAATACTATTGATAAAAATAAATTCTTCGCAGATAATGAAAAATATTTAGAGGCCTTTAAAGAAAAAGATTATGAATTTTTAGTTTTTGCTAGATATGGTGAAAATGTTGATGTTAATCAACTATATATGAAAAGAGTAACCTATGCCATTGTAACTTTCTTCATTGTTTTAGCATTTGCAGTAAGTGGTGGAGGAAATAATGATGGTCTAAGTTCTCAATTCTTTCTCTACGTTGCCTTAGCTGCTGTAGTAGCAGTAGTCATATTTAAATCATCATATTCACAATTAAAAAGTTATTATAAAAAACATTTACATGAAATTGACATTATGTTGCCATACTATTTAAAGAGTTTGGAAATTCTAATTCAACACTATACAGTTCCAGTAGCATTAGGAAAATCAATTGATGATGCGCCAGAAATATTTAAACCAGGACTTAGAAAATTAATTGATCGCATTAATGCCGGAGATTCAACAATTGATCCATATATGGAGTTTGCAAACACTTATCCAGTTCGAGATTCAATGCGTATGATGCGTTTATTATATCGTTTAGGACTAGGTTCACAAGAGAAAAAACAAGAACGTTTATTGATGTTTTCAAAAACTGTTTCTTCTCTTCAAAATAAAGCCCGTGAAACAAAATATAAAGAACGTCTAGGATACATGGAATCACAAACTATGGTCATGCTAGTAGTTACCGGTGTAGGTGTCATGCTAGTCATATTAATTTCAATGATGATGATGTTTAGTATGTAAAGTAGATATAAAATAAGTTGTTTAACAAATATAATTTTGTTATAATAAAAATATGATAATGAAAGGATGTGTAGAGTAAATGAAAGATGCGACAGGTGAATTAAACTTAACAGTAATCACATTAATTGCAATTGCAGCAGTAATTGGATTCTTCTGGTTAATGTGGCCAAATATTCAAAATGCCATAAACACTCAATGGGCAAACATTAATAGTGGTGGAACAGCAATTATTGTAGAAAAGTAGTAAAAAAGAGGTGTTTATAAATGCGTGATGCTTTTGGTGGAGTAGCAAACTTAGTAATTATTGTTGTATTCTTAGTTCTTGTATCAGGATATTTAGCATTTAATGTTAATTATACCAAAGCCTTCAGAGTAAAAAATAAGATTATATCTGTAATTGAACAATACGAAGGTGCCTGTGAAGTAGTAGCAACAAATGCATGTCATAATGAAATCCAAGCCTATATGAATAGTTTAGGGTATAGTGCTCCAAATTTTTCATTAGATGGATATGATTGTGGAAATGGTGCAGGATATTGTATTAAAAGAGTGGATATTGCTTCGGTTTCTTCAGGAAGTACTGACGATACTAAGCAAAGAGCCTACTTCAAAGTAGTAACACAAATTAACATAGACATACCAATTATTAATAAAATACTACCAGGATTAAAAATATTTCAAATATCTGGAGATACAAAACCTATAGTTGTAGGACGGTGATAAATAAGTGAACGTAATAGTAGCAAACGAACAACAAGGACAAGTTGCCAGTTTAGATATTGATGTAATCAAAAGTATTACCGGTTCATATAGTGCCAACGAACTAGTTGAAATGTTTAAAAATTTCTTCTACAGTAAAATGGTCCTAGATGTAACAGCCATCAAAAATTATAGTGATATTCAACAATATAGAATTCTTGCTCAAGGATTAGATGTTGAAAAAACAGTTTTCTTTATCCCAGAAGGTAGTAGTTTATGTACGCCTAATTTCTTAGCCAAATTAGTCACATTAGGAATATACAACTTCACAACTAATCTTGATGGAGTAAGATACTTATTAAAAAAGTCCAATACATATAATGATGTTGCCCACATACAGCAAATGGGTGGTGGTATAATTGAAGAACCAACACCAGCGCCTACTGATTTAGATGACGATGATGGAGAGGGAAAACCACAAATTCAACAAGGGTCATTAAGCAAAACAATGAAAGTTGGAATTAGAAATGTTACTGACCATGCTGGAGCAACAAGTTTGATTTATATGTTTAAAAAAGAATTAGTATCAGTATTTGGAGAAAATAAAGTTATAGCAATAGAGGTTAATAAAAATGATTTTCAATTCTATAATGATAAAACAATGATATCTTCCAATACTCAAGAATTACGAAATGTAATTGAAAGATATAATGGTGTTTCAGTCATCTTAATTGACTTGAATGATTTTGAAGATAACACTATTTGTGATGAAGTTCTATATTTATTAGAACCAAGCACATTAAAATTAAATAAACTAATAAGAAAAAACAAACATATTTTTACAAAATTAAAAGATAAGAAAGTAATATTCAATCAAAGCCTATTAACAAGTAAAGATGTAAGTGAGTTAGAGTATGAAGCCGGAATAAAATCATTCTTTAATTTACCACCAGTAAATGATCGTAAAAAGAATGACGTAATTACCGAACTACTTGCCAAAGTGGGATTAATTCAAATCTCTAGAGGAAATGACTCAGGAAAAATATTCGGCTTGTTTAGACGCTAGATAATTGACAAAAAAAAAAATATAATGTAATATATACATTGAAGGAGAGGTTTGTATGTTAGAATTGATTCAATTAGCTGATATTGATGCATGTGGAGGATTATTACCGTTAGTTAAATTAATTAGAAATGGTGTTTTCCCTGTAGTATACATAATTATCCCAATCGTATTAATCGTCTTTGCTGTTATTGATTTTGGAAAAGCAGTAATTGCAAGTGATGAAAAAGAAGTAAAAGCAGCTCAAGGTAGATTAATTAAACGTTGTGTCTATGCTGCATTAATCTTCTTTGTAGTATATTTAGTTCAAGCCATCATGGATATCGTATCTAAAGGTGGAACTGGAAATACTGATGGTTGGAAAGCGTGCTGGGAAGCAGCAAAATAACCCGAAACAAAAAATAGTAAATAAATTGCTATTTTTTTTTTCTTTTGATATACTTAATATGTTATAATGTATTTGGAGTGATCTTATGAAAAAAAAGCAACTATTATGCTTGTTTGTTTTTACACTTTTGGCTTTACTTATCCCAAATTCAGTAAGTGCCAAAGAAGTAACAACAGAAAAAGTAATATGTAAATATAACTATAAAGAAGAATTAACATACAAAATATATGCTAATGAAGTAGTAGTACCTTTTGAAGAAGGAGAAAATAATTGGTATCATAGTCAGGATTTTAAAGAAATTTATTTAGAATCTGCTAAAGTAAACAGTATTAATTATGTCTGTCCAACTATCACAATCGAAGAATCAGATTCATTTACTACCGTGTTTAATAATCCTAAAAATGAAGAAGATTGTAATGGAAAATGTACAACTTTAGTAGCAACAGAAGTAATTGCTAATGAAAATATTACAGCAACAAAAGCAGTAGCCACTACTGCTATTAGTAGTGTAGGAATTTATGATGATGTAAAATACTTTATTCCATATTTTAGATTATTAGAAGATGGTACAAAAGAGTGGTCACTAAATGGAAAAAAATATATAAGTGTTAACTCTTCAGCAATTTTAACCGTTGCCGAAAATACTAAAGCCCTAATCAGGTTAGATGAAAAATTAATCCAAGAAATTTATAAAGATAATACTCTAAATTCATCACTTACAATTTATAGAAATGTTAGAAAAATAAATGAAAATTACGAGTATTTACTATCAACAGAAAAAGAAGATAATTATAATTTAACAGATGGTCAAGAAACATCAGCAGCATCTTATCATACATCATACGGTGATAATACTCAAAATATGGATGATTGGTTAGATGATTATGATCAACCACAAAGTTGTTCTGGAAATGGTAGTATTCTTGGAAGCTATGATGATCCAAATTCAGTAGCATGGCTACTACAAAAAATATTTAATTACATCAAAGTGATTGGACCACTTATCGTAGTAATAATGAGTGGTATTGACTTCGCCAAAGTAATTGTCATGGGCGATGATGATGGCATGAAAAAAGCCCAAAGTAAATTAATGATAAGATTAATATTAGCCGCAAGTTTATTTGTGTTGCCAGACTTAGTATCTGCATTACTAGAGTTATTTGGTATTACTTCTAGCGGAATTTGTGGATTAGAGTAAAAAAGAGGTGATTTTAAAATGACAGACTATATGAACGCCAATACGATAAATGACTTGATTAGAAGTATTTTTGCATTTCTAGATAAAGTTGCGTATTGGTTATTAGGAATAATGTATGAAATATTATTCAATGTAGCAAGCGCCGACATTTTCTCAAATGAAACAATTAAGAATTTCTATGGGCGTATCCAATTAATTATTGGTGTATTCATGATATTTAAACTTGCAGTATCTATCGTTCAAGGTATTGTTAATCCTGATACTTTTACAGATAAAAAGTCAGGATTTTCTAGCATAATCACCAGAATAATTTTTGCATTAATAATGTTAACGGTTTTAACACCAATTAACATTCCGGGTGCCACATCAGAATACGAAAAGCAACTTAACAACAATGGTTTATTATTTGGAACCCTATATTCATTACAAAACAGAATCTTACAAAATAATACACTTGGTCGTTTAATCCTCGGAACAAACGAAACTGGTGATGAGTATATGAGTGGTGCTGATAAGCAATCAGAAAAACTAAAGCAGTCGGCCAACATTTTTACATCAACAATTTTAAAAGGATTTGTTAGAATAAATTTAAAAGAAGATGCAACAGATGAAACCGTAGCCGACAACAGAGTGTGTTCATATATTGATCAAGATACATTAAATGCATATACAGCATTAGATGCTAAACCAAATCAAATACTATCACTAATAAATGCCAGCTGTGAATACCAAGGTGGAGGATTTTCTGACATTCTTGGAACATTTAAACGTTTAGCCGGAAAAGATAGATATGTCTTTGCGTATATGCCAGTAATTTCAACTGCTGTAGCCATAGTATTTATCTATATTTTATTAGGAGAAATTATCACAATTGCTATTCGTACCGTTAAGTTAGCGGTGTTACGTTTATTAGCACCAATACCAATTATTAGTTACATTGATCCAAAATCAGAAAAAGATGGTGCCTTTGGTTCTTGGATGAAAGCCTTAACATCAACATATTTAGAATTATTCTTACATCTAGCAGTAATCTATTTTGTAATATTCTTAATTCAAGATATGATAGTAAATGGTATCGTAATCAATACCGGTACAGGAATAATAGGAATAATTTCAATGATTTTCATCTGGATAGGTTTATTCTTCTTTATAAGACAAGCACCTAAGTTCATTAAAGACATTCTAGGTGTAAAAGGTTCTTCAGCAAACATTGGTCTATCAGGACTACTTGGTGGTACAGCAATGGCTACGGGTGGTGGTGGCCTAAAAGGCTTCGCTCTTGGAGCCATGAACGGTTACGAAGCAGGTCTAGAAGGCGCCAATTCTGGAAAAGGAGTACCACTTGGTGCAGTATGGAATAAGCAAAGAGATCTTATGCAACAAATTAAAACTGGTGATAAAGATGCTCACGGCGGTATTTTTGGAAAAACAATGGACAGACTCGACTGGGAAACACGAGAAAGAAACGCTGCAAAACTTGGTTATGGACGAGAAGATATGGCAGAGGCTAAGTATAAGAAAGGTGTTGAAGAGGCAAAAGCAGCGGCTGCTTCAGAACGATTAGCAGTTGCTCAACAACGATTGAGTGCATTATCAGATAGTGCAAGTGAAGAAGATAGAAGAAGAGCAATGAATGACTATCTTGAAGCATACAGAGAAAACAATGCTGCACAAGGAGCTCTTGCAAGTGCTGAAGGAGACTACAAAAAAATTGACAGCGCAAGAAGTACCCTTCGTGTTGGACCGAGAGTTATTGATACAAGTAAAGAAACATATAGGTCAACAAGAAAACTTGATACTAAAAAATATAGTGAAACAACACATTATGCTGCTGACGCCGCAGACGGTGGCTATGATGTAACAACCGAATACAAGAGAGCTGTTAAAGCAGATGGAACATGGGCTGATAATAGAACCGAACATGTTACAAAACCAGATTTGAATTCATATGAAACAATGGATGATTCAACTTGGGCATCTAGTTCAGGCGGACATCATGGAGGATCTGGAGGACCACCGCCAAGACCATAATATAAAAAGGAGAGTGATACATAGTGCGTAACTACTTAATACCCGCAAATACAAAAAGAGGGCAATTAATACTAGGATTATTCAAGCCGTTTGATTTAGTGTTATTTGGTACAGGAATTCTAATTACATTTACTTTCCTAGCAATCATGCCATTAAGCTCAACATTCGTCACAATACTTGTGTTGAGTCCGGCTGTGATTACAGGATTCTTAGTACTGCCTGTACCTTATTATCACAACATACTAAATATCCTAATTGAAATGTATGAGTTTTTAACAAACAGGCAGACATATAGATGGAAAGGTTGGTGTTTCAAAAGTGGCCAAAAAAAAGGTAAGTAGTGGTTATACAGAAGATTGGTTACCAGTTCGTGGTATTCAAAACAATATGATTATAACTACTGATAATTACAAAGTAACAGGAGTAAAGATATCTCCCAAAAATATCTTCATCTTAGATCCAATTGCACAAGACAATATGTTAATAAGTTTAAAGAATTTTTATAATACAATTGATTTTGAATTCTGGTTAGTAGTAGCCGATAGACCAGTAGATATTTCAGTTTATATGTCTCAAATGCAACTACTATATAATGAGGCACATACTCCCGCAATCAGAAAACTAATCATGCAAGACATTAACAAAGGACAAACATTTATCAATAATAACATTGTTGACACAGAATATTACTTTTTATTTAAATCAAAAGACCCAGATCTTTTAGCAAAAAGAGTCAGAATGATGATTAATGGTCTAGCATCATGTGGATTATCCGCAGCGCAGGCAAGTAATTCAGATTTAAGAATTGTCTTAGATAACTTCCTAAACGGTGGAAGTACAACAGAGTTTGGAGTAGTGATGCCAGTATGAGTACAGGATTAAGAAGTCAATTAGCACCAAAAGGGCTACATTTTTCACCAAGTGAATTCTTTATAAGTGATAAGTATGCAACAATTTTAACAGTTGTATCATTTCCTAAATATATAGTTCCTGGATATTTGTCATCATTAACAAATATGGCAGGAATTAAAATCGTTGTTAAACATATTCCCGTTCCATATCAAGATATGGTTAAGATGTTAAACAAAGAAATAGCAGACTTAAAAGAAAAATATCGCAATGAAAGAGACCAAACTATTCGTGAAAGATTAAGACAAGATGCTGAAAGTTTGGAATATTTCACATCAATGATTGCTGGAAGTCAAGCAAGAAACTTTGACTTTCAAATGCATATCATGATTGCTGCTGATACAAAAGAAGATTTAGAATTAAAGAAAATGAACGTTAAAAACTACTTAGATGCTATGGAATTAAAAGCAGTATCTCTACGTTTTGAACAAGAAAAAGTATTAAAATCAATGTTACCAATTTTCCCAGCTCAAGATATTGAACAAAGAATTGGAACTCCAATCCCATCTGTAACAGTAGCAGCAATGTATCCATTCATTTTTGATAGTATCAAAGATCCTGGCCTATCAACATTGTTAGGTGTTGATTTTTCAGGAGGAGTTATTTTATTCAATCAATTCTTATATAAAATAAGAAAAGAACACAATCGTAATAATGCTAATATGATTATTCTAGGTACATCTGGTTCCGGTAAATCAACAGCGGCTAAACTCTTACTAAGAACTCATATCAGGAATGGTTGTCAAATCGTTATAATTGACCCAGAAGATGAGTTCAGAGAAATCACAAGAACATTCGGTGGAGATACAGTCGATATCGGAAAAGGTGGAGAATTTGGTCTTATCAATCCATTAGAAGTAATCTTTGATGCTGATGAAGAAGAAATCAAACAAGGTATGGGATACACTGTATTAAATAGAACCCTAAATTTCTTAAAAGGTTTTATGAAATACTACAATCCATCAATTGCACAAGACGTTCTTGCAATGTTTAGTGATGTTGTTCAAGATACATATAAACGTTTTGGTATTGATTTTGATACTGATTTTTCAAACTTCACTTCAACAGATTTCCCAATATTCTCTGATGTTTATGCGACAATCAAAGGAAGACTTCTTTCTATGACAGATCAAACTAAAGAAAGAGATATCATGGAAAGACTAGAATTAGAAATTAGACCTATCGTTAAAGAGTTAAGATTCTATTTCGATGGCCATACAACATTAAGAAAAGACAGTGACTTTATGGTATTTAATATCAAAGAGTTAATGAATAGTGATGCAAACATCAGAAATGCTTTATTATTCAATGTCTTAAAATATGCTTGGGGATTATGTCTAGATCCAAGTGTAGATACAGTATTACTAGTTGATGAAGCCCATGTATTAATGAGTAGCAGAAACCAACAAGGTTCTGAATTCTTAGCACAAGTACAAAGACGTGCGCGTAAGTACAACACAGGAACAATCATCATCACTCAACAGCCAAGTGATTTCGCAGATGAAGCAGTAATTACAGATGGTAAAGCAATTTTCGATAATGCTTCATACTATCTAGTAATGGGCTTAAAGAAACAAGCAGTTGAAGATTTATCTCGTTTAATAGATTTAAATGAAAATGAAAAAGAAAGTATTAAACGTTATTCTCAAGGGGAAGCACTATTTGTTTGTGGAAGTCGAAGAATGAGAATTAACGTTGTTGTTACAAAAGAAGAATTAGATTCATTCGGTACAGGTGGAGGATTCTAATAAAAAACTAATGTAGTAAGGTGGTGGAAGCATGGCATACGAAGCAAAAAGAGATGGTTCTAATAACCAACAAGAAATGTCTCAAGAAGAACGTAATGTAAAAAATAATACCCAAAATGTCAAAAATGCAGCAGAAGTTGCCATGGCTTCTGGAAATCCTTATGCAATGGCCGCTGGAGCAGTAGTAAAAGGAGCCGACAAACTAACTGGTGGAAAAAGCTCTGAAATGCTTGGGAAAGCCGTTAATCAAGTAACAAAAACTTCTCCAGGTGGAAAACAACTCCAAGATGGCCTTAATAAATTAAATGAAAGTGGAGCCGGAGATAAAATTGGAAAAGCGGCTTCAATAAAAAACGGAATGAGTGGAAATGGAGCCGGTGGTGCAGAAACCGCAACACAAGCATCTGATGCAGCAAGTGCAGTGGATAAAGCATCATCATCACCAGCATCTTCCTCAACTGGTTCCGAAAAAAGTGGTTTTGGTAACAGTTTTGGAAGTGGCTTTGGTGGTCGAAAAAAAGGCTCTTCTTTTTTCGATGATGGTACAGATAACCAAAATGGTGATGAAGAAACATCAATGGATACAATGTTTCAATTTACCGGGAAAATGGATTTAAAAAAAGTTGCAATCTTTGTATTGCCTGCAGTAGGGCTTTTATTAATATTTATGATTGTAGTTGGCGCAATTGGCGGAGGAGTTGCAGACTTTGATGATGCCTTAGGTGCTAGTAGTGTCTCTGGTGGAGAAACTGGAAATATCGTATTCGAGCCATCAAGTCAAGATGCAGCAGATTTTTATGATAGAATTAATACTGTCAAATTAGCCTTACAAGCCAACGGAAGAAGCGTTGACGTCTTAAAAATAGCGGCTGTATATCACGTTTTAAATGTTAATAATAATGAATATGATTATGACTATATGACAACTCATAGAATATATGAGATTGCCAATTCTATGTTTAACGGAAACACTTATAATGAAGAAACATTTAGATACAATCTAACTAATGTTATCTTCAAAAAATATTTTCCAACTTATTCACAAAGTGATTTAGAACAATTAACAGATGATGTTTTTGACTATATTGAAAGATATTTTAGTTTTATTGGATATGATGCTACTACTTGTGCATCAGCCGGAACATGTAATTATGAAATAAAAGGTTTCTATATAGATGGTGCCGGAAACATTTCAAAACAACTACAAATATCAAATTTAATGGTTAGATTAATGGAATGTGGTAGTCCATATGGAAATGGTAATTATGAAACAGCCATTGATCAAGATTTAGTGGCCTTTGAAGATTATGTTGCCGGAGTTGCTTATGCCGAAATAGGAACATCTGCTCCGATAGAAGCAATCAAAGCCCAAATGGTAGCCGCTAGAAGTTTTGCTCTTGCAAGACCAACAGGTATGGGAAATGGTTTAGGAAAAAAATTAGAAGAAGAAAATGGTCAATGGATTTTACAAATTGCATCTTGTGTATCAGATCAAGTATTCTGTAATATTGATGAAGGATGCTCATATATGGGTGGTGGAGATGGTCAAGGTGGAATCTGCCGAAGTGGTAAAGTAGCCGGTGCCATCAGAACAAGAGATGCCTTAGCCTTAGACCACCAAATTCGTACTGCGGCAGCGGCAACCGTTGGAGAAGTCCTAGTAAACGAGCAAGGTTATATTATTCAAACGGGATATACATCAACAGAACAAAATCAATTCATATCCCTAGCAAATCAAGGCATGAATTACAAACAAATACTTTTACAAGTATATAACTCTGGTAAAAGAGATTATAATGCCTCAGATGTTCAAAAAATGTCTTGTAATACATCTGGTTCTTCAAATTGTGGAACAGCCTCAACTGGACCATATGCAAGTTGGAAACAATATGAAGGCCCTTGGACTAATGTCTATTTAGGTAATAGTGGAAAAACTATCAAACAAATTGGATGCTTAGCAACATCAGTAGCAATACTAATTGCCAAAAGTGGAGTTCCAACAGTCCTAGGAGACAATTTTAACCCTGGAACATTTGTAGAATATCTAAGTCAACATAATGGCTTTGTTAGTGGTGGAAACTTTGTCTGGGCATCAGCATCACTTGTTGCACCAACATTCGTTTTCCAAAATCGAATAAGCGTTTCTGGTTATTCAAAAGAACAAAAATTAAGTAAAATTACAGAACTATTAAGTCAAGGATACTATGTAGTAGCGGAAGTAAAAGGAAATACAGGTCAACACTGGGTTGCTATCGATGCTGTAGCAGGTTCAACTGTAATAATGATGGACCCAGGTAGCGCAAGCACAGACTTGTGGGCTCAATACGACTGGCGAAACACAAGTACGTTAGCCTATTATAAAGTGGGGTAATAAACAATGGAGAAAAAGAAAAAAAGATATGTTGTGATATTAGTAGTCTTAGCAATATACGTTGTTTTAATGCTTTTAGCGCTAGGAAAAGACACAGTCCTAAAAAGTAAAGATGCAGCTACAATAATTGTTGGCCATAATACTATTTGGAATTACTCAGATGAAAGTTGGTTAAATATTACAAATAGTTCTACTATCGATGAAAAAAGTTGGTTAGATTATGAAGTTTATCTAGATAACAAACTAAAAGGAAATTATTACTTATGGTATGATGGAAGTAAATGGTACATCTTCGATGAAAATAAAAAGGCCGTAAATAGTGAAGGAACTTTATTAGCATTTCGTTCAAATTATGATATCAAAGTAAAAAACTTCACAACATCTGATATCAGGAACTACTATCACGTAGAAAAAATACTTGAAGAAAATGATTTGAGTATCTCATCAAAATTTACTGTCGCAACAGAAACATCATTTGATATCGATAATGATGGAACAAATGAAACATTCTACTTTGTAAGCAATGCTTTTCCTCTTGATTACTATCCGAGTAAAATATTTTCCTTTGTTTTTATGGTAAAAAGTAGTAAAATATATCCAATTTATACAGACATTGATCAAAATAATGATAATAATGGTTGCAAACCTTATCTAAGTGCAGTAATGGATATTGACCAAGATAATATTTATGAAATGGTTATCAGTTGTGGAAAATATAGTGTTGCAAAGCCAGTAGATATGTTATATAAACTAACAGATGAAGGCTTTAAAATATTGATTTCAAATCAATAAAAATAATGACAGTTTCTAAAAGTTAAGTTATAATAAGGAAAGAGAAAGGAAGTAGTAATATGAAATTTAAATTACGTGCAGATCTAGAAGATTGGATAATTTTTATCGTATTTGCAATTGTACTACTTTACATAATCGCTATTGGCGTAGTAAATTTATCAACTTTTGCATCAGAGGGAATCTTTGCTGGATTAAATCCATTACCAGCATTTGGACCAGATTATATTTTCGCGACACTATTATTCTATTTTTTATCACTAGGTGGTTTATTTGTTAGTGTTAGTTCATACTTTTTTGAAAGAGAAAAAGGTTTTGGTATCACAACCGATAAAAAGGATAAAGGATATTCAAGATGGGCTAAGGATAAAGAGATAAAAGAAGAACTTCAAATGGTAGAAATTCAACAAAAAAGCTCAAAAGCCGCCGGAGTTCCAATTATTTTAAATGATAAAGAAATGTGGGTAGATAATAGTGAGTATCATTCCCTTGTTATAGGAGCAACTGGTTCCGGAAAAACACAAACCGTTATTCTTCCTCAAGTTCATAGTTTAGCAAAAGCCAAAGAATCTATGATTATCACTGACCCAAAAGGTGAAATTTATGAAAAAACAAGCAATATGCTTCGTGCTAGAGGATACCAAATCTTACTATTAAATTTCCGTGATCCTCAAAATGGTAATGCATGGAATCCATTATCACTACCATATAAAATGTACAAAGAAGGAAATCAAGATAAAGCAATTGAGTTATTAGATGACTTAGCCTTAAATATTTTATATGATGATTCAAATAAGAATGCCGATCCGTTCTGGGAAAAAACATCAGCAGATTACTTTTCAGGAGTAGCTCTAGGATTATTTGAAGATGCGAAACCAGAAGAGATTAATATTAACAGTATTTCACTCGCAACAACAGTTGGAGAAGAAAAGTTCGGCGGGTCAACATATATTAAAGAATATTTTGCCGCCAAAGATCAAAGTAGTGCTGCTGCTATCAATGCGTCTAGTACAATTATGGCACCAACTGAAACAAAGGGAAGTATCCTTTCAGTTTTTAAACAAAAAGTTAAGTTATTCGCATCACGTGATAATTTAAGTGAAATGCTATCATATAGTGATATCGATCTTGAAAGTATCGGTGAAAAACCAACAGCAGTGTTTATTGTTATTCAAGATGAAAAGAAAACATATCACTCATTAGTAACGATTCTGTTAAAACAAATTTATGAAACTTTAATTTCTGTTGCTCAACGTCATGGAGGAAAACTACCAATAAGAACAAACTTCTTACTTGATGAGTTTGCTAATATGCCACCTCTTAAAGATGTAACAACAATGATTACAGCGGCTCGTTCACGTGGAATTAGATTTACAATGATTATTCAAAACTTTGCTCAGTTAGATTC
>CAYXZZ010000003.1:0-50354 GCA_964470055.1 uncultured Mycoplasma sp. | reverse complement strand
GCGCATCATAAAAAAGGAAAAGAATTTGTTCTACTCCAAAATACATTTGATACCCCATTCTATTACTAGACTTCTTATCATAATATCTTGCACTATTACAAATATCTTCTAATAAATGAGATACATCTTCTCTCCTAATAATTTCATCTAACACACTACCACCACCACAAGTAGGAAAATTAAATCAAACTTAACCAACCTACTACATAATAAATAATACCAACTACAATAATTACCCCCAACACTATCAAAATAAATCTTATTACTGGATTATTAAAATCCCAATAAGAATCATATGTCATTGACGCATTATCCATAATATTTTTAAACTTTTCTTGATTATTTTTATTAATTGCAAGTTCAACGTCATTCCCATAATATGAATCATCATCGTATTCATACTCACTATCGGCTTCTTCTATATCTTCATCTATATCATCATCTTGTTCTTCTTCTGGAATATAACTCTTATCAAGTTCTTTATAAAAGTCTTCATTGAAAAAGCCCATCGGAATCACCCCTTTATCATCTTTAATGATAACATAATTTAATAGATTTGACTAGGATTAAAATCAATATCAATCTTTATTTTAGCGTTTCCTTTATAATGTTCTAAAACTTTCTCTAATGTCTCTTTTAAATTATCTTCCTTCTTATATTTCAAAATTATCCCAAATCTATAAATGTTATTAACTCTAAAAATAGTTGAAGGAGTTGGACCTAAAATACTAAAATCAACCAAGTTTCGTACCAAAGCCCTTTTAATTTTCTCTGACTCTTTCGAAATATACTCCATATCTTTCCCACTAATTTTTACATGACATAAATAATAAAATGGTGGATATTTCAAAGTCTTTCGAACACTCATTTCTTTATTATAAAACCCCATATAATCATGCATTCTTGTATAACTAATTGCATAATGATCAGGATTAAATGTTTGAATGATTACTTCACCACTCTTTTCACTTCTCCCACTTCTTCCAGCCACCTGACTAAGAAGTGAAAAAGTGTTTTCACTACTCCTAAAATCCGGAATATTTAAAGAAGTATCTGCATTTATTACTCCAACTAGCGTCACATTAGAAAAATCAAGTCCCTTCGCAACAATCTGTGTTCCAAGTAAAATATCATACTCATGATTTTTAAACGCATTGATCATTTTTTCATGAGCACCCTTCCGACTAGTTGTATCAAAATCCATTCTAAGTATTCTTGCATCAGGAAAAATCTCACTAAGTTCTTCCTCTATCTTTTGAGTTCCAACTCCTAAATCTGTAATTGCCTTCTCATGACACTCTGGACATGTATCATAAACTTTTGTACCATATCCACAATAATGACATCTCATTGTATTACTACTCTTATGATAAGTAAGCGAAATATCACAATTAGGACATTTAAACGTATATCCACAATTCTTACAAGTTACAAAAGAAGCATATCCTCGTCTATTAAGTAATAAAATAACTTGTTCACTTTTTTCTAATTTATCAGTAATTGAAGTAATCAAATTTCTAGAGAAATGTCCTATACTCTTCTTAATCTCCTCATTCATATCAATAATCCGAACTCCAGGTAACATCTTCCCATTAACTCTATTAGGAAGACTCAAATATTTATAAACACCTTTCTGCGCTCTAGCCATAACTTCCAAAGAAGGCGTCGCACTCCCCATAATAACTGGACAATCATGATATTTTCCTCTTATCATTGCGACATCACTCGCACTATATCTCGGATTTGAATCACTCTGTTTATAAGAATCACTATGCTCCTCATCAATAATAATCATTCCAATATTATTAAGTGGCGCAAATATTGCGCTTCTCGCCCCTATAACAATACTTGCCTCTCCTCTTGCAATTCTTCTCCACTCATCATATTTTTCTCCATCAGATAAAGCCGAATGTAAAGCCGCTATATTATCACCAAATCTCTTCTGAAATCTTTGAACCATTTGTGGAGTCAAACTAATTTCCGGTACCAACATAATACTAGTTTTCCCTCTATTAAGAGCTTCCTCAATTAATTCCATATAAACTTCTGTTTTTCCACTTCCAGTAACTCCATGCAATAAATAAGGCTTAAATCCCCTATCACTTAAAACTTCCTCTACAACCTTTTCTTGATCCGAAGTAAGTTTAAACTTAGAACCCAACTCTTTTGAATAACTAATGCGATAATGTTCTTGTCTTTCCTCAACTAAAATTTTCTTACCAATCAAAGTATTTAAAATACTTGCCGAAATTTCAAGTAATCGACTACGTTTAACAAGTCCCTCCTCTAAACATAAATTAACCATCTCTCTTTGCCTATCAGTTATCTTATTTTGTTTAAGTACTTCCTCATCAACTCTATAAAAAATATCAAACCTTTTATTTATAACGCTTCCCTGTTTAGCCTTCAAAGCCTTAGGTAACATCACTTGATAACAACTAATCAAAGTAGCCAATGTATTATTCTGCATTACTTTCCCAAGTTCTAACAATTCTTGATTCAATACAATATCACTATCTTTAATACTAATAATTTCTTTTAATTTATATTCTGATTCATAATTATTTTTTATTTCTAAAACAAACCCCTCTAATACTTGTTTACCAAACGGAACTTCTACTCTGATTCCCACCCTAATATTATTTTCCAAATCCTTTGGAACTGCATAATCAAACATCTTATCAATATTTTTATTTGATAATTCAACCAATACACCAATAATCAAAGTATCACCTCCACTACCTAAATTATATCACGATTATTACCTTAAAAAAAAAGAAATTATTCATCTCAAATAATCTCTTCCTCATCTTTATTTATTTTCTTATCTACTCTTTTTGCCTTAAACTTTTCAACAACCTCATCATCAACCGAATAATCATCTATTGTACTATCATCAATTTGCTTAAAATCATCATTTTTAATCTTAATATCGTCCCCAATACTTTTACTCAAATCATCCATTCTCTTAGTAAATTCATCCTTTTTCTCTTTTTCTTTACGTTCATTTTTCTTTGCTGAATGTGACAAATACATTACAAATATAACTACTCCAGTAATAAGTCCAATCGCTAAATTTTCCATAGTCCCACCTCAATCATCTCTAATCTAAAAAAAGAAGAATTAAAGACTCTTCTAAAATAATTTAATAATATCATTAATTGTAATTATCAACATTAACAGTAGTAACAACATCATCCCAATTGCATGAATCTTATTCTCAAGTTCTGGATTAACCGGAGACCCTTTAATCTTTTCAATAATTATAAATAAAATATGCCCTCCATCAAATGCTGGAATTGGTAATAAATTAATAACTCCTACATTGATACTTAAAAATGCTACTAAGTATAAAATATTCGCAAATCCTGCCTTACTAGACTCACCTACTACAGAATAAATTCCTACTGGTCCAGACAATTGATTTAAACTTATTCCTCCAGTAAATAAAGATGCAACTGTAATATACATTTGTTTAAATAATGACACCGTCTTCTTACCAGTATATTTTAAGGCATTAACAAATCCTTTAGTTTTTTCTTGTTGCATTCCTATACCATACATATAAGAAGTTTCCCCATCTTCTTCAACCTTTTTAGCCTTAAATGTATAAGTCTCTACATCACCATTTTCTTTTTCCACAACAAATGTTGATTTTTTAGTTGGATCAGCAATTGCTAAATATAAAGATATATCATCATTTGTTTTGATTTTATGATCATTAATAGAAATAACTTTATCTCCTGATTCAACCCCTGCTACTGCTGCTGGATAACCATCAACTACAGAAGTAATTGTAGGATCCATTGTATTTCCACCCCAAATTAAAGCCATAAAAAACAAAATCAAAATTGCTGAAATAAAGTTATTACCAGCCCCAAAAAACATAATTAAAAATCTTTGAAAAGCCGTTTTTGATTGTAATCTTTTCTTCTTTGGAACTCTTTTTTTATCATCCTCATCTAAGTCTTCACCAGCCATCTGACAAAAACCTCCTATTGGAATTGCCCTAATTGTATATTCAGTTTCTTTTCCTTTATGTCCCCAAAGTTTAGGCCCCATACCAATCGCAAACTCATATACATAAACACCATTCAATTTAGCCATTATAAAATGTCCAAATTCATGAATAAAAACTATCACACTAAGAATTACTATAAATAATAAAATATTTAATATAACTGTCATATTACCCCTCCTTATTAAATAATTCCAAGCACCAATATAAATGCTAAAACAACAAATATTAAACTATCAAGTCTATCTAATATTCCACCATGTCCAGGAATTAAATTAGAAAAATCCTTAACTCCATAATACCTCTTTATTGCCGAAAAAGCCAAATCTCCAAGTTGTCCAATAACAGTAAGTCCCAAAGTAATCAATATTACAAAAATTAATGGTACACTCGAACTAATAACCGTTGTATAAAATAACGTCGCAATTACAGTTCCCATTAAAGAACCACCAATAGAACCTTCTATCGTCTTTTTAGGAGATATTTCTGGTGCTAATTTATGTTTCCCAATAAGCATACCAGTAAACAATGCAAACGTATCAGTCATAGTAGTAATCAATAATAAATATATGAGATACATAATATTAAAATTACGAGTAATCACCAACAAATTAAAACTTAATCCTATAAACACAACTGATCCCACTAAAAATAATGCATCATTCAAATTATACTTTTTACTATCATTAATAAATATCATCGGTGATAAAAACAAAAATATAATTAAAGATACTAATCTATAATCCAAATTATATTGAAAATCTATTGAAAAGGAATTACTTACTATCAAGATCACAACCATCAAATAAGCAATTATTCTCATTGGTAGTGGAAACTGCTTTTTAGAACCTCTAATTTTTAATAACTCATAAAGTCCAAATAGCCCAAGAACTACCATTAATCCAGTAAACCAACTACCTCCAATAATTAAAAATGGAATAAACGCTAACACCATTACAATGGCACTTACTACTCGCATTGTCATAACTAAACACCAAACCTTCTCGATCTTTTATTAAACTCTAAAATTGCTTTTTCAAACTCTTCTTTATCAAAGTCTGGAAAATATACATTTGGAAAGTAAAATTCAGAATAACTACACTGATACATCATAAAATTACTAAGTCTATACTCACCACTAGTTCTGATCATTAAATCAACTGCTGGTAAATCTTGATACAAATTCTTTTGTATAAATTCAGGCGTAATTTCTTCTAACTGAACTTCTCTATTTTTATACAGTTCACACATCTTTTTAGTCATATCGCAAATCTCTTGTTGTCCACTATATCCTAAACAAATATTAAATATTCCCTTAGTATTATTCTTTGTCATTTCTGTTATTTCATTCATTGCTTCTAAAACATCTTCTCTTAATCGATTTTTTCTTCCTGAAAAAACAATTTTTATATTCTCATTATGAATCTTATTACACTCTTTTTTAAACATATTAACAAAAATATCCATCAAATAATTAACTTCTTCTTCACTTCTATTAAAGTTTTGTTCTGAAAAAGCATAAACACTCAATACTTCAACACCTCTATTAATAATATAAGGAGCCAAATCCCGAATATTTTCAAATCCTTTTTGATGTCCATTTAATGATGGCATCCCTCTTTCTTTAGCCCATCTTCTATTACCATCTAATATCATTGCCACATGTCTAGGCATAATCAGACTATTATCATCCATACTCATCTTCTATACCTCTCAATCATTAATTTTACATTCTACTACATTCATTATATACCACTAACAAAAAAAAAGAAAGTCAAAAGCGACTTCCTAGAATTTATCAATGTCAATTTTTATATACTTATTATCTTTCAAAGCACTACTTGCTTGAACTAAAGTTCTAATAGCATTAGCACATTTACCATCTTTACCGATGACTCTTCCTATATCACTTTCTGCTACCATAACTTGAATAAGCATAACATCCTCTTCTTCAGTTGGAAACTCTTTAACACTTACAGCATCAACATCTTCAACCAAAGATTTTACAATTTCTTCTGTTAACGTTACTAAATCCATAATTAGTTTTCCTTCTTTGATTTAGAATCAACAAATTTCTTCATAATACCAGCCTTACTTAATAAGTTTCTAACTGTATCAGTAGGTTGAGCACCATTATTTAGCCATTTTAAAGCAACTTCTTCATTGATTTTAACTTGACCCTCACCAACTGGAGCATAAGTTCCAATAAGTTCTAAGTATTGTCCATCTCTTGGACTTCTTGAATCAGTAGCAACGATTCTATAAGTAGGTCTTTTCTTTGCACCCATTCTTCTTAATCTAATCTTAACTGCCATTAATATCCCTCCATTTCTTCAACTAACTGAATTATATTTTAGCAATAAACGTACATAATGTCAACCATTTTTTGATAACACTTAAAAATAACACATAACGTGTTATTAAATATCTTCATCTAAATAATTTTCCTGAACCTCAGCATCTATCGTTTCTACAGTATCATTATTACTTTCTTCAACAATTTCATCCCAAGGATCTTCCTCATCATCTGCTTGAATCTTTACTTTAACATCACCTACTAGTTCAACACCTAATTCTTTTTCAATAGAATAATTAATTCTATCACCATCAATCTCTACTTTAACACAATTAGGCTGTTTTAAGCTTCTAACAATAATTTGTTCATCCTCAGACTCATAATCTCTATTTCTCATTCTAACTAATTCACTATATTGATTTGTCTCTCTAACAACTTCTGTTTTAGTATCATTATCATATGAATACCAAATATTCACATCATAACTACCTGTAATTCTTATTTCATCATTAGTTTTAACTCCATTAAAATTATGATTAATAACCCAAACTCCCAATATAGTTGAAGGTGTATTAGTAACATTAATAAAGTGATCTGCTGTAAATAACTTCTTTCCTTTAGCAATAACTGCCTTAGTAACAATCTCTCTATAAGCCATAAGTTATCCTCCCTACTCTAATCTATGCAAATATCTAAATAAAAGTACAAAAATAATCCATTTATGTTAAAATATAATAAATAGGAGGCAACATATGGCATCAGCAATAATTCATCTCGCAGTCGCAAAAACCTTAGAAAAATATTTACATATCGAAAATAAAAGAGATTACTACTTAGGATCAATTGCTCCAGATATTTCTAAACAAATAGGACAAACTAAACAAAAATCTCACTTTCTAGTAAATACTAAAGAAAATATTCCAAACATTGCTCTTTTTACTGAAAAATACAAAGATTTTAAAAATAACTCATTCGATTTAGGATACTTTATTCATCTATATACTGACAAAGTATGGTTCAAAACATTTATGCCAAAAATTCTCTCAGGTGACTATATTAAGTTATTAGATGGAACTATAATCAAAACAACTAATGAAGAAATTACAAATATAATTTATCAAGATTATTCCAATCTAAATATTCAACTTCTTGATGAATACAAAATGGATCTTTCTTTATTCTATGAAGATTTCATTCCACCCAAAACCAACATTGATGAAATTCCCATAAACAAACTAAACATCTTAATCGATAAGATGGGCATCATCATCGAAAATTCTAAAATAGAAACACCATACACTTTCGATACATTTATAATTCTTGAGTTTATTGATGAGACCTCTTCAGAAATATTAAATATACTAAAAAAATAATTCCCTAAAGAATTATTTTTTTTAAACCACTTCAAATTCAAAGTCATTAATTTCAAGTTCATAATCATCAGTATCATATTTCACAACACAAATATGATAAATTCCCTCTTCACTAGGCAATATATTATATACATCTAATTCCTTAATATAAAATAAGTAATAGCAACTATCATCATCTACTGGCATCATTTGAAAAGGAATAAGTCCATCTAATTCAGTCTTTATTTCACTAGATGCAATCCAATATTCACTATTTGCAATACTTTTTTCAAACTCTTTAACAACTTCATAGTCATCATAAAATGCTCGAATTATAGTAACATTAGTTTTATCAGAATCAAAATAACAATCAACATTCTGTCTAGTAAAAATTCCCTTTTCAGGTAACTCAACTTTTAATGTTTCATTATACTCACTAATATTTTTATATTCAGTTCTATAAGTCGGGAAAATCAAAAAGAAACTTCCGACTATAAGCAAAATCACTGACACAATAAATCCAGTAACAACATTAATTATCCATATAAATTTCTTTTTAAATAGATTGATAATTCCTAAAACCATTGTCAGAAAAGGAATAGGAATAAAAGTCCAAAATACCCAAGTTTTTTCAATCGCAAGAACACTCGGAATATCATCAATAACAAGACTCAATGCAAAACAAGCAAACTCAATAGAAATAAAAGTTAACACAAACATAATCCATAAAAACCAATTATTAATTGTACTACGCTTAGTATTATTATTACTCATAATTTTCTCACCTCAAAATAATCGTAATATATATTTACTTATTTTCATTAACAACTTTATAAAAATAATCGTTCAATTCTTCTTTTACAAAATCAATTTTTTTATTTACTTCTTCTAACTTTTTTTGATAACTATCATATAAAGGTATACTTTCCAATCTTTCCTGTAACCTCTCTAGTTCTTTCTGAACATTTTCATCCTCAGTTCTAACAAACTTCTTCTGTAGTTTCTTAATTGAATCAACTAATTCCTTAATTTCACTACTCTCATTCATTTTTTCCTTTAAATGAATACATTCTTTAAATTCATCACTTTCTGTAATTGATGAAACAACATCTAAAACCGCTTTACTCAACTTCTTCTCCATCTAAACTCCAAGTCTTGGCTGAAGTAATCTTAACATTAACAATTTCTCCAACCTCATGATTATTATTACTTGTAAAATTAATTAACTTATTTGTATCACTATATCCAAAATACATTTCTTTTTTCTTTTCAGAATTTCCCTCAACTAAAACTGGTACCACAGTTTCTTCTAATTTTTTATTGTTTTCTAAAAAGTATTTATTAACAACTTCATTTAATCTTTGAAGTCGCATCTCTTTTTCTTCTAAAGTTGTATTATCAACTAACCTAGCCGCAGGAGTACCTTCTCTTACTGAAAATATAAATGTAAATGCATTATCATACTTACATCGTTCTACTAAATCAAGCGTCTCTAAAAAGTCTTCTTCAGTCTCTCCAGGAAATCCCACAATAATATCAGTAGAAATACTAACACCAGGAACTATATCTTTAATTTTATTAAATAATTCTAAATAACTCTCCTTAGTATAACGTCTTCCCATTAATTTTAAAATTCTACTTGAACCAGACTGTACAGGCAAATGAACAGCCGGCATAATATTAGGATACTTTCCAATAACTTCAATCATACTATCAGTAAAATCCCAAGGATGAGAAGTCATAAATCTAACACGAGGTATATCTTTCTTCGCAATATCTTCAAGTAAATTTCCCAAAGTATAATCTTCATACAAATCTTTTCCATAAGCATTAACATTTTGTCCAAGTAAAGTTATTTCTTTATACCCTTCACTAATTAACTCATCTACTTCTCTCAAAATATCCTCTTTCGCTCTACTTCTTTCACTACCTCTAGTATAAGGAACTATACAATAAGTACAGAACTTATTACATCCATAAATTATATTTACATAGGCTTTATAACTATTCGCTCTAACAACAGGCAAACCTTCAACTAAGTCACCTTCTCTTGAGAAAACTTCAATTTGTTGTTTATTCTCTTCAATTGCCTTATCAATTATCTCAGGTAACTGATACATATTATGAGTACCAAATACAAAATTAACAAACTTATAATTTTTAAGAATCTCATCAACTACACTTGCTTCTTGTGCCATACAACCACAAAGTCCTATTAATAAGTCCTTTTTCTCATTCTTTAAATGTTTTAATCTACCCAACATACCAAAAGCCTTATTATGAGCATTCTCTCTAATTGAACAAGTATTTAATAGTACTAAATCAGCATCTAAATAACTATCTGCTTTCGTAAATCCAAGTTCTACAAGTAATGCTTCAATATTTTCACTATCATGTTCATTCATTTGACAACCATAAGTCTTTAAGAAAAACTTTTTACCTTTATATTTTCCTTTAATACTTTCCTCAAATGAAAAATCAACTCGCTTATATTCTCTCTTATCTCTTGTTCTAGCCACTTTATAATCTGGTAAACGCATTAATATCACTTCCATTTCTTCATTTGAATATAATACTCCAACAACCCCTAAAAATCAACTTATCATTAACTTAATTATCCTTTTTATATTGTACAGAACTCTCTTTAGAAGAATCACCATCAGAACTAACATTAACTTTTAGACCATTATAACCACTACGTTCTTTCAATCTACTAACCAATTCAGTATAATCATATTTTCCATCTTCACTACTACTTTGAGCCGTTGCTAAAGTCAAATAATCAATTGCCTCGCAATAGTCATTATCATAAGTTGTTTTATAATAAGCCATACCTAGTTTTGCATAAATAAAACTCTTTGGAGTCTCCAATTTAGGTAAAACAGATTCATATTGTTCAATAGCATCTTCATACATACCAATTCTATAATTATTATTAGCACTTCTTAATACCTCACTTATATCTATATACCCATCTCTTTTATTAAAATATCTAAATACAATTCTTTTATCTCCAGTTTCCTCTTCAATAACAATAGTTTGTAAATTAGGAACTGCACTAACCATTTCAACAACAGTATTAATATCTTCTTCACTCATTGGTTCTAACATTAATACATTATCACCATCTAAAACATCTTGTACAAGATCTGGTATAGTATAAAACTTTTCAACAATTTCATCTGAAATTAATTCAGATTCATCTTCCATCTCATCAACTATAGTCTTATTTTTTTCCGGTAATCCTTTCGGTTCTGGTAAAGCAATCACCAAGTCACTTTCACTCATACCTGCTTTTTCCATTTCACTAACCAAAGCCTTCTTCATATCAGAAGTATCAATATAAACACCTCCAATATCACCAGACATTGAAATAATATCTAAATAAATTGCTGCTTTCTTATAATCTTTATTAACCAACTTATAATAAAAATCTCTTATATAAAGAGAGGCATCAAACTGATAATCTTCCTTATTCATTCCCGATAATTCATACATAGCATCAACAAATGCCATATCATTATCTAATAAACCAAGTTTAATTAAATCAACAACTAATCCTCTATAACGTTTAGCATCAATACATTCTAAATAAGCATCTAATTCAGTAATAGCCGCATCAATATCATGCATCATTAAGTGCGAAACAACACTATTAAATCCTTTTGAAGCAGCCTTACTTTTCTCTGATTCTTCTATTTCTAATTTTTCAATCTCTTCATTAATTTTAGTAAGCAAAATTCCAATATATTTATTACTTTTTATTTGAGAACGCTCTTCATAAATTTGTAAATCCTTCTTATAATCATGATTAAAAATAACTTGTGAAAAACTTTGCTCATTTTCACTTGCCTCAACTTCTGGAATCCTTCCTTCTTCAAGCACAAGTCTTAAATCTTGAACAAGTGTTAACAATTGTTTATCAGTTAGTGTAATTCCATGAATATTCATACTACCAACAAGTAATCTCACTACTTCACTATAGTTTTCTTCATCAATTAATTCATAAATATAGTTATGTCCTAAAATATTCGCATTTATTGCTGCTGTCAACAACGATTTTGTTACAAAAGCATAAGGTTTCTTACTCTTACATTCTTGACTACTACTAATCAAATCTTGTGCTTCATTAAATTTCTGAAAAATAATAGCACTTCTAATTTTATTCTGTAAAGCCTTATCAGAATATCTCACATCTCCATTTATAGAAGCAATATCTTCGTATTTTATTTTACTAACACGTTCTTTATATTCCTCTGGTAATTCTGTAACAAAACTCATTAAATATAGCCACAAATTTTGATCCTTTTTATAAAATTCATTATCTGTTTTATCTAAAACCTCAAAACACTTCAAAGCATTTTCCCAATCTCTTTGATAAAGATAATTTGTAAGAAGTCTAACTTGTACAGAACCATTATCCGGTTCAAGTTTAGCACATTTTTCTAAAGCCTTTCTATATCTTTCATAATTTTGAACTTTCTTACTTGATAATATCTTAGAATAAGTAAGCAATCCCGCAACACTATCAAGTTCATAATAACCTCTCTTTACTCTCTTAATTTTTCCACTTTCTACTAATCGAGTAAGATCTTTATTAGTAAAACCTATATTTAATAAATCTTGTGTAGTCAACAAATCTTTATCTATAAACATATCATACATATCTTTTTCTTTTTTAAAATTAATCATCTTGTAACACTCCAATCATACACTAGATATATTTATAATATCATAAAATTATGAGATACAAAAGAATCTAATCAAACTAAAAAGCAACTAAACAGTTGCTTCACTCATAGACGAATTAATAATTTTTTCTAAAATAGAAGATTTATCTTCCATAATTTCACCCTTAATGTTATCCATATTATCATTAATAACATCAATTACTCTTCTCATATTAGGTTCTAATTCTTTCTTCTCAAGATTTCCAACGATAACTTCTAAATTATTTAATTTAGAATACTTTCCATAGTAAGAATTTCTAATACAAGCCTTATATAATTTCTTAAAAGTAACTAAGTCAATATCATTAAATCTCTTATCTTCTAATATTTTAAATACTGTATAGATATAGTTATTATTAATTGCCCTATCTAACATTGTCTCCCCTTTATCGTTTTTTATATTAGGAGTAAAATTCTTTTTCTTAATTAATTGTTCCATAACTCGTAGAGCACCAACAGAATTATCAAGTACTAAAACATGTCCGAATGTATTTCCCTCAACGTTCTGATGATTTACATCCCAGTTTCTCTTTTTCATAGTTTCTATTACTAAGTCATACTGTTTTGCTTTTAAAAGTCTTGTAACAACATCGTTTCCAGCACCATCACAAATATTAATATTGATTTTGTTTTCTGTAATTAATTTTTCGACTATTTCAAAGTCGCCTCTTTTAATCACATTAAATATCAGGGACGGCTCACCGGTACAAGCATCAACTACTTGTTGTTCACTGTAAAACATTTTAAACACCTCTTTGTTCATGTGACAGTTATATATTCTATCAGACTTATTTACTCTTGTCAAATCAACCACTCCTTCTATCTTAATTATGGTAAAAGAAAAAAACTTTTATACACTAAGTACAAAAGTTTAATTTATCAACACTTTTATTTCATTCTTTATTACTCATTCAAGATTGCTTACAATCACCATCTAAAACATATTCAGTATTATTTATAATGGTCTCATCCTACATATAATTACCAATAAGATCACCTGACCCTGTACAAAGTGATTGTGCGCCTAATGAATCTATATAAAAATTATCAGTATTATAAAGCACTATCAATCCATTCTGACCATGTCATTCCGGGTTCCGCTTTATATGATGTTCCGCCAACTGTAAATGATATTAAACCATCAGAGTCTGCTGAACTATATTCTAATTCTACATCTCCAAATGTTACATCGAATGGTCCATCTGCTCTATCTCCGTTTTATGCATAGGTGATTGTAACTACTACTTGTTCGTAAGCATTGGTTTCTAAACTATGTCCTGAAATTGTAGTATTAGTAGATGTTGCTGCACAACTTTTTCCATCATTAAAATTAATACTTCTTAAATATGCAATATATAATCCTACATTATGTGCATAAAAAGTATATGTTACACTTTGCTTTGGTACAGTGAAGTTGGCTTTTAAACCAGAGATGGTCGTATCACTAATAGTTGCATCCTCTCCAGTTGCATTATTTGTTCCTGTTGCAGTTACAGGATCTGTTAATTGACTTGTACTATGAAAATCGTACACTAAATGATAAAGCATCAGGCTTTACTGTCGCACTTGATGAAATAGTTAAAATATTTGAAAATGCCGCAAAACCTAATGAAATTCCAAATACTGCTACTACCAATGCCACAATAGTAATGACTTTTGTTTGTCTCTGTTTTTCCATAAATTTTCTTTCCTTCCATATATAAAGTAACCTACTTTATACATTATGTTTGGAAAATGTTGATATAAAAAGAAATCAAAATAATTGACGGCTTATTTTGACTGAAAATTAAAGTATAAAACTCTTCGACATTCCCAATAATAGTAATATAAAAAATAAATTTTTGACGGCGATAAAGTTATTTTTATCTAAAAATTAGCCTTATATGCCAACAAGTGTAAAGTAAAAAAATATAGTATTTACTATTAAAACACTTGATATAATTGATTTAACATAAGATGATATAAAGGACAACTATCGATTAATTTAAATATTTAACCAACCAAAAACAACTCCAAAGAGTTGTTTTCATTATTATATTAAATTCATTAGTACCATTAATATAACACCTAAAAAATTTTGCACACAGTGAATTCCCATATTAACCAAAATATTATTTGTCTTAGTATATGTATAAGCCATGACTCCACCCATTACCATATATTGTAATGACTGAATCAACATATTATAAATACCAACCTCAGAACCAACAGTATGTAATAATCCAAAAATTAAAGCCGATAATACAATAAATAACTTATCGTTTTTAACAAAACGTCTCAATCCACCTCTAAAGATTCCTTCTTCAACTACCGGAGCCCAAATAACGGCTAAAGGACCAACATACCATAAAGGCAAACTATTTAATGCACTTTGATTAGCCGTCTCTGCTGCTCCACCAAGTATTATCCTAATTAATGCTGCAACAAAAGAAAGACCAAGCATAATTCCCCACCATTTAAAAATATAACCAATATATGCTCCCTTATTTTCTTTAAAAGCCTTTAAATCTCTTTTAAATCTCTTTCTAAAAATATAAATAACTAAAGCAAAAACCAAAATATTATACAACACATCAAATACAACTGCTAAAACCGCATTACCAATAAAATTAGGAATAACAAATTGTGTACAATAAGCAAGAACTAATACAACTACCCATAATAAATCCTTGTTATTTTCCTTTAATACTTCCAATTTTTCTATTTTTTTCTTTTCCTTTGAAACTTCCACTTTTTGAATAGAAGCAATTACAACTAACGCAATAGCCGACATAATAAGAACAATACCACTACCAAATATTAACAATGACGCAACAGTTAAACCTATCGTCAATCCCTTCTTAGTTGGAACTTTATTCTTTATAAAAATCCATAAAAGAATTGCCCCTAAAATAACTCCTGCAATTGCAGTCAACCACACTGAAGATTTCAAAGCCTCTAAACTATACATTTTTGAAAGCATACTATGTATCTCTTCAGGAAAAACAGAAAAAGTATCATTCATCGTTTCCAACTGTGTAGTTGCAATACTATTAGCAAATATCATCATATAAATACTTATAGCCATTTGCACAACAGCATAACAAATTAAATAAATTTTCTTCTTCATAAAAACTCCTTTTCATACCTAAATTTACTATTAACTGGAAAAAGATTAAGACAAATTATTCCTAATCTTTTAATACTAATCATTATATATAAACAATTATTTTAACTTTGTTCCACAATTACTACAGAAATTAGCCCCATTACTCTTAGTTCCACAATTTGGACAGAATGCCATTGTTGAACCAGCATTTTGAGAATTATCTAACACTTCAACATTTTCACCATGTGCAACTACACCAGTATGTAATGGTTGACCTTGAGCATTTGTTGCAGAAACACCTTGTGCAGCCATAGCATTATTTTGAACCCCACCAAACATTCCACCACTTGCCATATTCATCATACCAACACCCATAAATCCATTCATAGAACCATTAGCATTGTTTGCAGCATCTTGAACTGCATTAGCATATGCCCCAACAAGCGTACCTTGTTGCATAAAACTATTTGAAGATAATTCGTAATTATCAATTTTCTTTTCACTTTCTTCATCAAGTGTTACAGATTCAACAACAAAACCTACAATTGAAAGACCACGATCACGAATTGGTTGATCAAATACTCTCTCATCCATAACCTTTTTAATTTCATCAGTACTACTTGGCAAATCTAAAGCAAAAACTTTATGATTAGCGTTTCCAAGTTCATTTAACACATTTTGGAATGAGCCAATAACTTCAGATCTCATTTGCTCAGTAATTTGTTCTTTTCTATATTCATCAGCAGTTCCAGCAACTCTACTCATAAATACCGCAGGATCAGCAATCTTAAATGTATACTTACCAAAACACTTAACCTCTACTCTTAACGGACTCATAGAACCAGTCATTTGATTTGGAATTGGATGCCCCCAATCTTGATAAGGAATTGGTGCTGGTGTTCCAAATTTATTATCCATGATCTCTTTAGCATTTAAATAAAATACTGCTTGTTCCTTATTAACAGCCCCATTATATACAAAACGAGTCCACATTTCTTTAAATACCGGTCCAAATTGTCCAGCAAAAAATGATGGTGAAGTAGATTGATCAAAAGTATAAATTCCCTCTTCAGCAGTAGCATCAACAATTCTACCACTATCAAATATAATCGCAATTTGACCAGGTGCAACTTGAATAGCACTATCTTTAGAAATAACACCATTACTTGTTGAAACCTTTCTCATTAATACATCTTGTCCTAAATCCTCACATCTAATATAATCTTTCCACTGATCGTGTAGCGTACTTCCAATAGCACCTACAGCCGCTTTAATTAATCCCATAATTATTTTTCTCCTTTTCTAATCTAATATTATTATACCACATTTAAAATTTACGTCCAGCCCCACCACTACGGCCACCACCACGTGATGAATGATTCATTCCTCCATTTCTAGAATTTCTAGAAGAACTATCTGAAATAGGAACCTTAGAAGTATGTGAACCTAAATACATTTCACTAATATTTACAATTCTAATTGTTTCTCTATTCAAAAACTCCTTAGAACTAGTCGCCTTATGAACCATATTATTACTCAAAATCATTATCACAATAATAATAAAAGTCCCAACTAAAGCAACTATAAAAACCTCTAATAAATGTAAATCCTTACTTACATTTACAGTCCCATCACTATCTATTTTTACAACTTCGTCATCTGCAGCAATTCCAATATTCACAAATTCAGCAGATGAGGTAATAAAGTTACTACAAGCCTTATAATAATTCTTCGCAACAACACTATTATATGCATTCTTAAGTAACGGTTCCATTCTTTTATCTGTAAATATACTAACCGCACTACCTTTAGTAACCATATAAATCTCACTTTGTTGCATATCTATCAAAAATAACATCCCATTATTTTTAAAATCATTAAAGTCATAAAAATCATGGGCATAATCCTTAGAACTAGCCTTAGTATGTTTACTAGTAGTAACAATCACAAAATCCATAGAAGTGCCAGTAATAAACTGTTCTATTTGCTTATAAAGTTTTTCTTCTTCTGAATCACTAAGTATTTCCGCAAAATCATAAACCTTTTCTAAAGCATCAATAGCCGGAGTACTAAGTATTGCACTTTTATTTGACTGTGTAACAGTAACATCACTTGGAACTAAATAATTTCCTTCTGTTCTTGTATTAACTTTAGTACTAGCAAAACACTCTTTAACCCCAAAACATAAACACATTATTATTAATAAAATTATTATTCTAAATTTCTTCATTCAAATCACCTCCTACATCAAAAAACAAACAAAGGCAATTCCTACAAGAAATAATATTACAAAAAATATCACTGACCAAAGAATAGTTTCTTTAACACCTACTGGAATATTTCCTATAAGTTTACCAGTTTGACCATTCATTGCGAAAGTATAATTCTTATTTCTATATTTTATATTTACCATCCAAACAGGTAACATAATATAATGTGTATGTCTCGAACTAACTCTAATTCCATCATTAACTAATAATCTTCCTTGATGACCAATTGTACTCTCAATCATTCCAATTGAAGTATCCTTAGTTCTCCCAATTACTCTTTTAATCCCCTCTGATTCATCAACATCATACTTTTCCGCTAAAAAACCAGACAAGTAAGCATGATTATATGGCAACAAATCACCATATTCAAAAGGTTCCAAAGAATCCATCAAATCATCAGGAAATCTCGTAGAAGCATCAGCCAAAACTTTATTAAAATCAAAGTGTCCAGACTTTCTAATAGAATACCTATCAGTTTTAGTATATCTATATTTAGAATCACTCCAAACTCGACTATCCCATGCTTCAAATTCAACTTCCCCATTTGCCTCTAAATCATACGCCCAAAAGGGAATATAAATACCTGTAACTTTTTCTATATTCTTAGGATCCTTAAAACACTTAGGTGCAAGTAATTTTCCTTTAGTTATCTTTTTAAATCCTACAATTGCATCCTCTTTAACTTTCTTAAAAGGAATAATAAAGTTCGGTGCTCTACCTTGAGTAATCCTATCTTTCAATATTGCCGTACTGCCACAATACACACAAAAAGTTGCCGTTGTATTTTTATCAGCCATAATTTCCGCACCACAATTACTACAACGATACAAATCAACGTCACCAATAGTAGACTCTGGCATCAATTGATCAACCATATTTTCTTTCACACTACTAGCATTATTATGTTGTTGCATCTGCTCTAATGTAAACTTGCTACCACAATAACTACAATCCCACATTTGATTTATCGGATTAAAAGTAATCGGAGCATTACACGCAGGACATTTATTATCAAGTGCATTCACGATTCAATCACCCCTATCTTTCCATAATAAAATTATACCATAAACCCATTATTAAAAAAATCACTATTTTTACTAATATTTAACTATATCATTAATTGTCCAAACTCTTCTAACAATATCAATTACTCCACTCCCACAATAACTACAAGTCTTTTCACCCAAACTAATAACTGGAGAACCACAATTAGGACAATTAATACCAAGTACCTTCTTAGAATGTTCCACTTCATTAACATCAATCACATAAATATATTCCGTCTTAACTCGATCTTGAACCTTTTTTATTGACATATTACCTTTCTTATACATATACTGAAAAGCAGTTGAAAAATAAATCGTCGCAACGCCCTTACTCTTTTCATATTTAGACACAACCGTCTTATGAATCTTTATATCACTATATCGAACTTCATCATCACCAATATCATCAATAACACTATCAACAAAACTTTTTACTTTTCCATTTTTAATAGAACCACTATCTTTATTTTCAATAGCCTTATAAGCGTTAAGAATTTCCTTTTCACTCATTCTCTTAAGTTCATTTATATTAATATCTGGAAAATCTCTTCTTATCTGTTCCAAATAAATACTATCCATACTAGAAAGAGATTTAGGAGTCTCCTCATCTTCTAACTGTGACTTTTCTAGTATCTCCTTAATATTAGTAGTTCCCAAATACTTTATCGACAACTTTCGTATTTTATTCCTCATAAAATAGTAACAAAAAATCACAAATCCTATCAAAATAACTACACCAATTAAAAACCACATTTTAACCATCTCCTACTATAAATTTTATCACAAAAGACTCTAAAAAAGACAACATAATAATAAATAGCCACTTTCAACCTCAAAAAAAAAGAAGGACTTCTACTTGTCCTCCAATTTTTTCAAACTTGCTTCTTTCTCTACAACCTCAACTAACATTTTTCCTTCTTTAGAATTACAATCTACATTTATATTATATAAACCACTCTCAGTCTTTATAGTATCAATTCTTTCCTTATCTGTTTTCATCATATCACCAGTATTAGTTTATGAAAAAAACAACTTTTTATTCAAAGAAAAAGGTCATTAAATGACCCACTATTTCTTATTAGGAATTAACTTTTCTACTCCACCCATGTATGGTCTTAATGCTACTGGAATATTAATACTTCCATCACTATTAATATTATTTTCCATAAAAGCAATTAATCCACGAGGTGTTGCTAGAACAGTATTATTCAATGTATGTAAATAATAATTTCCTTTTTCTCCCTTAGCACGAATACCAAGTCTTCTTGCCTGAGCATCGCCCAATGTTGAGCAACTTCCTACTTCAAAGTATTTTTGTTGACGTGGACTCCATGCTTCAATATCACATGATTTAACTTTTAAATCTGCCAAATCTCCACTACAACATTCTAATGTTCTAACAGGAACATCTAAACTTCTAAAGAATTCAACTGTATAATTCCACATTTTATTATACCAATCCATTGAATCTTCTGGTTCACATATTACAACCATTTCTTGCTTTTCAAATTGATGAACTCGGTAAATCCCTCTTTCTTCAATACCATGAGCCCCAACTTCTTTTCTAAAACATGGAGAATAACTTGTTAAAGTATAAGGTAAGTTTTCTTTCTTCAATAATTGATCTTTAAATCTACCAATCATAGAATGTTCACTTGTACCAATTAGGAATAAATCTTCTCCCTCAATTTTATACATCATTGCATCCATCTCTTCAAAACTCATAACTCCAGTAACAACATCACTTCTAATCATGAATGGTGGTACGCAATAAGTAAATCCCTTATTAATCATAAAGTCTCTTGCATAACTTAACATTGCAGAATGAACTCTCGCAACATCTCCCATCAAGTAATAAAATCCATTTCCTGAAGTTCTACCAGCAGCATCTTTATCAAGACCATCTAAACTCTCCAAAATATCTGCATGATATGGAATTTCAAAATCAGGAACAACTGGTTCTCCAAATTTCTCATTCTCAACATTTTCACTATCATCTTTCCCAATCGGAACTGATTCATCAATAATATTTGGAATAACCATCATTTTTTCTTTAATAGTTTTACTCAACTCTTCAAATTCTGATTCCAATTGAGAAATTTCATCAGCAGTCTTCGCAATAGTAGCCTTAATTTCATTAGCCTCATCAACTTTTTTATCTTTCATTAACTTGCCAATTTCACCACTCAAACGGTTTTTCTCTGCTTTTAAACCATCTACTCTTACTTGTACTTCACGTACTCTTACATCTAACTCTTTAATTTCATCAACTAATGACAATTTCTTATCTTGAAATTTCTTCTTAATATTTTCCTTTACCAATTCTGGATTTTCTCTAATTAATTTAATATCTATCATAACTTTCTCCTCCTAATTAATTTTTTAAATACATAAAAAGCACGAGACTTTACTATATACCAAATCACTAGAACTAAATTTATTCATCTAATCACCACCTAAAAAAAGAATGATACCACAAGGAGTGCCTATAAAGACACGGTACCATCCTTTATTTTTCTTAATTACATAACGGTATTAACCGGAATTTCTTCATCTATAGAGTAGATAAATAAGCCCTTAATATCGCTTTCACCAACCGCGACTTCTCTAAAATTAAATAAACTTATTATTAGTTCTAATAATCGATTTACTAATATTATAGATGAATTTATTTAAATTATCAAGATTTATTAAGCAATTCTTCACACTAAAACGTAGTAATGCATACGTTTTTACTATATTTTTGAGTTTATCTTTTACCTACTACTTCTTCTACATTAAACATTTGCTACTTATAAAATTCCATCTGATTCTTAAAAAATTCAACTACCTTATCAGTCAAAGGTTTAATAAATGGCCAACAAAAATAAAGTCCAACACAAACAACTACTAAAACAATCAATGTAATAAAAAATTTATTTCTACCATATTTTTTCTCACTGGCTGTTTTTCCCTTACTATCAACTGATTTATCTGCTAAACTTGACCCTTGTATAAAAACACTCATTTCTGAACTTCTATCTAATCCAATCACAGGAATCATTACAAACCAGAAAAACATTGTTAACCAACCATTCCGATAAAATCTCTTTCCTAAACTATACAAAGCATAAAACCCAACAACTATTCCTATTACTGGAACATAAGTAAGTAAAAATAACCATCCACAACCAGTCGCAACTTCAAACCAAGTATAACTACTGTAAAAAGGAATAAACGCTGACCACCAAGGTCGCCCACCTTTAATCAAAATCCGTTGACTAGAATAACTAAATACAAATAAATATCCCACTAATAATAAAATACCAAAAGCATACCCTAATCCTTTTCCAGTAAGAAATACCGGCAACAAAAGAATTAAAGTATAAATTCCAAACAAAATAACATTAGTTATAAAACATGCTTTATATGGATTTTTAGTAGAAGAAACATTACTAACACTATTACTTGTAACCGTATTTTGTCCACCAACACTAGCATTAGGAACAAATTCACCATTAACAGTATTCTTATAAGCATACTGTTTCATAAATTCATTATCAGGATGAGCATAATTTAAATTACCACATTTCATACAATATCTAGCATTCTTCTTCATCTCCGAACCACATCTAGCACAAATAATAACATTAGGGGATGAAGAAACAGTAATCTTACTACTAACTGCCACATTCAGATCTTGGGTATCATTACCAATAATTACTGTATCAGAACTATCATTAATATTATTTTCGTTCATACATAAACACCTCATATTCTATTAATAATATACCACATACTCCAACTAAAAAAAAGTTAAAAAATTGACAATCATCACAAAAGAAAAGAGGCCTACTTAGCCTCAATAATTAACTTAATTGCAGTTCGTTCTTCCCCATCAATTGCTATATCCTGAAAAGCAGGGATACAAACCAAATTTTTACCAGAAGGAGCAACAAATCCCCTCGCAATTGCTACTGCTTTAATTGCTTGATTAAGTGCCCCAGCACCTACTGCTTGAATTTCTACAACTCCTTTTTCCCTAAAGACATTAGCCAACGCTCCAGCCACTGAATTAGGATTAGATTTAGTTGAAACTTTAAGTATTTCCATATATATTATTCCTCTCTTTCATAATTAACTATATGAAAGAAATTAAGTCTTAGAACAAAATTCAATAAATTTTATATTATCAACAATCTCATTTATTTAAAAAAAATTTGCTGCTACTTTTGTAAAATCTAAATAATCATCCTCCAGATATTCATTTAAATTATCTTTTAAGTATCAACTTTCAACAATATCAAAATCTAAAGTTTTATCTCCATTATATTAAGTATTTTTATAATTTCTTTATTAACATTAATTTCACTTACCAATGCTAATTCTTCAATATTTTTCCATTTCCAATTCATTATCTTTAATAAATTTATAAATAATTTCTTTTTCGTTATGAACCTCAATTTTTATATTATCTTTATTAATTAACACATCAAAAAGCTGAAAATATTTATAATTATCATCATTAATTTCAATTTTAGGTCTTCTAATAGTAACACCTAAATTTTTATTATTATAATTGTTCGCATTAGGACATTCATTAGTAACAATTAAAATTTCTTTTGGTATTTGTGTAGTTAAACCTATTCTATTAAATAAGTACTCGTTAAATAACCCTTTTGCCTAGTTCCATCATGTATATTTTTTACCAATAACTCTGTTAATATTTAAAAGCTTATTACCAAATGTACCTTTTAAAGGTTTATAGTAAATTCCTTTAATAAATTGAACTATTCTTTTATCTTTTACAAGTCTATTAATATACACATAAATATTTTTAAATACATCATCAAAATTATTTTTAATATAATTTTTAAAATAATCATTTATATCTTCAATAAAAATTTGCTCATCACATGGATATGCATCAATATACTTAATTAAAATATCATTATAATTCATCTATATCCCGCCTAAATATATCATGTTATTTTTAATTACATGCCAACTAAACAGCCTGTTCTGCAAAACTTGTCCCATAATATAAATCAAAAAAATTTTCTGGATGATATTATTATATATATCAGTTAAATAATTTAATATTTCCTACATATTATTTTCTAGCATACCTGCTCCAATAAAAACATTTCCTAATCTATTTATTCTTCTAAAATAACAAAACTGCTTAAAAAATGGAATTAAAGTTAGTCAAAATTGGGTTAACTTATATTTATATTAAAGAGAGTATCTAGGAGTTTTCATAACACAAAAAGGATGACATTTTATAGTCATCCCTTTACTTTTCTTATTTTCAACATACTAGTTGACTTAAATTTTAAACATCATTACTCATTAATAGACATTTCAATTTCTTTAGAACGAGTACTAATGATTAGATACACATAATTCCTATCATTCTTAATAATTGCTTTATTATATGCATTATATTCTTTCTTATCTTCAGTATACTTCAAATAAGAATCAACATGACTTTCAAAAATTTCATAATACTCTTGATGAGCCTTTGTATTCATCACCACTACATAATTAACTTCATCAGTCACATCATACCCAGAAGCATCCATCTCAAAACTCTTTAAAAATAATGCATCATCTACTTCACTCTTATCAAATCCAAATAATTCTAATACATCAAACTTATCCATTTCCGTCAAATGTAAATCCTTATACTCTACTACTAAAGAGTCCTTAAGTTTATCAATATCATAACTCTTAGTATTAAAAGCATTTACAAATAATGCAATTACAATTCCTAGAAGAGCGATTGCGATTACCGCAAGCACTCCTAGAAATAACTTTTTATTTTTAATTTTCTTAGCCATTATTCTTCACCTCTTTACGACTTAAATATCTCGCAAATACTATTAAGTTAACTAATACTAATCCAATAATTACTACATATATAATAATCTTAACTACATTATCTAAAGTATTAGTTTTATTATAGAAATAATTATATAAGAACGTATCATTATTAATCTTAGCAGTCTCAGAAGTAACCTTTTCCTTCTCAGAATCTAAAAGTTCCGAAACACTATATACCTCATAAGAATCTGTATCGTAATTATAAACTTGAATATACTGTTCAACAACCTCATCACTTGAATAACTAGTACCTTGATTTGAACCAGTAATAGGTTTTTCTTGAATTTCATTACTTGAACCATTTTCACTACCAGGATTCAACTTATCAATAACTTCCTGATTAGTTAACTTATCAAGCTCACCAAGTAACGATTTACTTTCACCATATGAATCATTTGAACTAGCCAAATTATCATCATTACTGAATCCATCAAAGATAAACTTAAATAATGACGTACTTAGTTTTGTACCATAACTATACAACTCATCACCAGTATAGTAATCAAATGCATAAACATAATCATTACTATATCTAATTAGCATAACTGTCTGAGCACTAGTTTTATCAAAACTTACCTCGACTATTTCACTATTATTGAAATATCCTGGATACTTTAACTTATTTTTCAATACCACTAAAGAACCATTCATAAGTGACACTTGATAATCAGTTGTATTATACATATTAAACAAATTCATCTCTTGTTTAACACTATCACTACTACTAAATACATACATTTGACCATCTCTAACAAGTAATTGACCATCACGCAATTGAACATTACCATTTCCATCAATCACTTTACTAAAGTTGTAATAAGCCTTAATAGTAGTTCCATCAACATTACTTTCATATAAAGAAACTTCTTTACTTAAAATTCCTTCTTGTAATATTGAATTTAAAACATTCTTACTACTTATATCATAAACTTTATAATCATTAGTCAATACCAATCCGTCATACACATTAACAACATTTCCAAGGACTTTTTGTCCATTAACATACAATATTTGATCATTAATATGATAATATTTATCCCCATCTACATATAACTTTCTTACCAACTCATCTGCTGTAAATTTAACAGTTTTTTGACCACTTGCAGATCTTAACACAATCTCTAAAGCCGACTTAAAGTCATATGACAATGAATAAACTCTTTTCTCAACTTTTACAAGTTCAGACTCTACTGTACCATATTTGTAACTAAATGATACATCATCATAAACCTCATCAAACTCTAAATTAATTGTATTAACTCCACTTGCATAAACCTTATAAATATCATCCAACTTACTACTTAAAAGATTAACAGCAATATCATTAGTAGCAACATTATTACTATAACTTCTATTTTCCTCTGTTGGCAACTCAGTAGGTGTTTGCTCATCATAAACTATACTCGCACTTGAATCTTTCTTAGTCGGATAATTACCAACTCCACTTTCATATTTCATATCACCAAAGTCATAGTAAATCTTTAAACCATCACTATTAGTAACTGAATCAAGACTATAGTTATTCATAACTTCTTCTTTATCTAAAGCCCTATCAAATACTGTAATATTTCTCATAGCACCAACAAATCTTCTATTAGCAATACCATCATTATATGCTGGAGAAATCATTGTTACAACATCACCACTCGCAATACTTTGATTAACAACATGTTCGCTACGTAATTCTCCATTTATATAAACCTTTAAATTTGTACCATCATATGTTGCAGTAATATAAACTTCCTCATATAAAGGAATATATCCACTAACATAATTTACTGAATTAATACGAACATAAACTTGTCTATTATGAATAAATACACCTATTCCATTATTATTACTATCAACACTAGAGAAAATAAATTGATAATATGGACTAGAACTCTTATATTGCGTTACATTTGTCGAAATACTAACTTCATCAGTTAGTTGATAATTAGAAATACTAATCTCTCCATTAACACCATCAAATGTAACTCCATCAGCATTAATTCCTTCTACCTTAGCAACTCCACCATTTCCATTACCAGATAAATCAGTAACATTAAATTGTCCAAGACTATATTGTAACTGACTCCAATCATAACCACTATACTTATAATTTAACTTAGTCAAATATAAGAAATCATACATACTAGAATCATAATATCTTGTCCAAGTAATCTTATTTCTTAAATCTTGATAATTAAGCACTTGTTCACTAGTTAAATCACCACTACCAGTACCAACTTCATTTACTGCATAACTACTAACTTCTGTTGTATTCATTAACATAAGTCTCATCTTACAATCTTTTTGTACCTTAAACTTAATAGTCTTAATACCAGTCAAATCAAAATATTCACCAGCATACAAATATGAATCACCACTATCACTAGGAGAAATATAAGTACCATCACTCTTATAGAAGTAAATTCTCATCCAATCACTTCCACCCTTAATACTAACACTAACCTCATATGTCTTATTAGCCTCTAACTCAACATAATTAGTATATGCTCCATAAGGATACAAATAATGTGAAATACTATTACCAGTTGTCTCATCAATTATCATACCATTATTTAAAGTAATATCACTTGAAATATCAGTAACTGTACCATTACCAGCAAGACTACTAATCTTCTCACCATTAACAACAGCACCTTCGTAAGCATAAACTCTTGACAATCCTAAAATGTCATCATTAAATTCATCACCACTACCAAGTCCACCGCCATTATTACTTGTAACACTACCTTCAAAATATAAACCATATGAATTATTAGAAGCATCACTTATTTTATAATTAGCCCCTCCAATAAATCCACCTGCATAAATATCTGAAACAACATCAGTATCAGTAACATAAACTTCATTAATCTGTCCAGATAAATCAACCACATTATCCATAAAACCAATTATTCCACCAGCATATTCACCAATTGCATTTATTAATGTTCTTGTAATATGAACAGAACTTACTTCACCTAATACTATTTCTCCAACAGCCCCGCCAATATATTTATTACCATTAATAGTACCATCTTCAACATAAGAATCACTAACAGTACCGTTTATTTGTCTACCAACTAATCCTCCGTTAGCAAAACCTGTACCAGTAACCGTCGTATTAATAATACCGTTTAAAGAAACAGTATAACCTTCAAGTAATCCAGTCAATCCTCCAACCCCATAGGTACTAGAGTTTTTTGACTTAACAATTGAATCTTTAACAACTGTCATCTCTTGACCAAGTGATCTACCAGTAGCCCCTCCAATATAATACATTGAACCAACTACTGTACAAGTATCAACCTTATTACCCGTCATATAACTAGAATTTTGATATCCGACAAGACCACCAACGTATGCTCCACCTGTTACCTCGGTATTAGAAACTGTACTATTACTTACCTCACCAATACCAACAATACCTCCGACATAATTTTCTTCGCCAGTAACAAATGAATCACTTACACTAAATTGCGTTATATAGTAAGACTTATCAGTATTTTTATTAGTCATTTCTGCAACTAATCCACCAACATATCCTTTACTAGCAGTAATTATTAAATTAGTGCCACTAACATTAGTATAAATCTTTCCTAAAGAATTTTCTAAAACACTAACATATCCGGCAACATACTCCCTACCAGTGATAGTAATATCAGTAAGACTAACACCATTAGTAGAACTTCCATAACTTCCACCAACGATAGAAACATAATCTTCATTAGGCGCATCAATAGTAACATTCTTAAATGAAACATTCTCTACACTACCATAAATATTACCAATAACATTAACATAATCATTAGATTTAGTAGTTGTATCAACAATAGAAACAACTTCAAAACCAATATTCTTAATACTAGTATCAACTCTATTAATAATTGAAAAACCATCTTGATTATCAACTACTGCAAGTTTAATCCCTTTTAGAGTATGAACACCATCATCATTTGTCTCTAATCTATTAAATACAACTCCTGTATTAACATCAGTCTTATTAGTAAAATCAATATCACTCATTAATAAATAGTTTTCCGCAACTTCAGTACTAATATTTTGCCAATCATCATAACTATTAATTTGTCTATAGAAAGTAACATCTAACTTGTAACTCTTATCAAACTTCTTACTCTTAGAATCCTCTTCACTTTCCTTATATAATATTCTCTTTAATTTATAAGAATCAACATACACCGTCGGAGTTGCCTTAAACTCTACCGTACTTATTCCTAAATCATTATTACTACTTATAATCTCTACATCCATATTTTCAATTTCAAGACCAGTAATTAAATAATTATCTGGATTTTCAAAACTAATAGTTATATCAGCATAATCATCTTTTTCATCAATAATTACATTAGTAATTGTAAATTTATCCTTATAAAGTGAATTATCATTTTGATTAGGCAACAACTCTTCTGTATCAGCATAATATAACTTTGGTAAAATACCATCACTAGACTTAGAATAATCAAACCCCTCACCTAAACCAATAGTATCTTTATATATATCACTTATTAATAATTGTTCATATGAAACCATAACTTCTCCATTATTAATATTAGATATAACTCCGTTAACTAATCCATCACTATAAGCATAGTTTGTTTTATTAGCTGTAATACTAGGTGTAATTCTACCTACATAATTCTTAGAACTATAAATATTACCTACATATAAGTTATTAATCAATGAACTACTTTCTTCACTTCGTCCACTAATTCCCCCAACATAATCAAACTCACCACTAACATTTACTGCTGAATAAGTCTTTTCAATTACTCCAACACCATAACCAACTATTCCACCAGTATAATAATTATCATTTGAAACATTACCAGTTGTATAACAATTCTCAATTGTACCAGTTATACTACTTTCTCTACCAACTAATCCTCCAACACCATAGGTACTAACTGAATTAGTTGCCCCTAAATTAACATCTTGTGCATAACTATTTACAATACTTGCCCCAGTTGAATAACCAACTAAGCCACCTAAAGAAACATTACCTATTTCAATATCAGAAGTTATCGTTACATTAGTAACACTAGAATTACTAATCATGCCTCCCGATAATTGACCAACTAATCCACCAGCAAAGAAATTATCAGTGCTTTTATCACTACTTGCTTCTATTAAAATATTTTTAACATGAACATTATCATATCTTGCATTCTTATTACTATACCCTGCAATTCCAGCCATCGAAGATTCAGTATACTTAGTAATATTTTCAAAACTAATGTTTTGTAAAATACCATTCATTTGATTAAACACACCATCGTAACTAATAATTTCAATATTACTTAAAGTAAAATTATTACCTTCAATTTTACCAGTAAAGTTTCCAACTGGAATATTATTATAACCATAGAAATCAATATCATTCATAATTGCATAATTTTGATTTAATCCCTCATTAATCATCATCCAATCATTAACAGTACTAATTTCTTTATAGAATGAAACCTCAACATACTTTTCATTAGTTGCATATTTTCTTTCAGATTCATAATCTAAGAACTTCGACTTAATAGATCTAATTTGATATTTAGAAACATAATTTACTGGATTAGTTAAATTTACTTTTACTTTACTCTTTCCATCAGCATAACTCTGTTCTAAAATCTCAACATCCAAATCAGCAATAACAATTTCTATAATTTCTTCTCCCTCAGGATTACTTACATTAAATTCAACTACTGCACTATCATTAGTTTGTTCAACTATTTCACTAGAAATAATATCAACTAAGTTATCCTCAACTACCTCAGGTAACTTCAAATATATTTGTTTAGGCATCTTATTACTTGAATAAATAACCTGTGGATAATACCCTAGAACAACCATTTCATCAACTGTAAATGCACCATCTAACAAACTCTTTTGGAATGTAACATCATTAAGTGCTGTTGCATTAACTCTTTGATGATAATCATTCGTATAAGTATAATCACTTAAATAATATAACTTACTTGAACTAAAGTTACCAAGTGTTGCATAAACCGCAGGACCATTAGTTAACTTGCTAGTATTAACAACTCCTGTAACATATGAATTAGTAATTTTACCATATGATTCATAAGAAATTAATCCACCAGTAGCCCACTCTTTACTATTATCCAAAAACTTCATACTAGTCAACACAAATACTTTATCAACAGTAGATTTGCTTCCACCATATTTTTGTATAAACGAAACATCCCTTGCTTCACCACTAGTAACCTCAGGAGATAAGACTAAACTTCCCTCACCATAAACATAACCATTTTCAATTAAACCATAATTATTTCTTACAAGTATTCCTGAATCAGAATATAAATAAACATCCTCTGGTATATTAACTACAAAATTACGAATAATACCACTTCTTTGATTAATATTACATAATCCCGCAAACTCAGATACCTTATAACTTCCATCAGTTAAATCGTAAACATTTACATTAACATTTTCAATTAAACCATAGTTAGTATCAATAAAGCCATTCTCTAAATTAGTATCACTAGTCTGATCCAAATAAACATTAAGAACTAAGTTCTTCAACGAAGCACTCTTTTCTAATCTACCAATTCTTTGGAAAGTATCATCACTTGTATAAATATTCGCAGCATATCCTTGGAAATCAATGCTTCCATAGAAATACCTATTACCATAACTCCAAGTCTGTTCATTATATCCTTTAAAATCCAAATCATTTAATACAATATAATTTCCGTATGGTTGAATTCTTGACCACTCTTCAATAGTGGAAATGCCAATAACTTCATTACCAGTAGAAATCTCAAAACTAGAAAGAGCATAATATCTATCTCTAATTTTAATACCTAATTCTACTTTATAATTCTTATTTTCTTCTAATTCAATTGACTTAATGACATCTCTAATTTCAGTTACGCCCTCTAACTCAACATAGTTATAAGATTTAACCTCAACATCATTTTCATATACTTTAATAAAATAATCTCGATTAGTAATTTCACTTCTTATATCAACTAAATCAACTCTAACTTTAGTATCTAAACTATATTTATAATTACTATATGTCGGTTCACTACCTTTTTTATATTTTTTAATAGTAAACTCTACCTCATCAGCACTTATATCAGGTTGTCCCATATTAGTAACAGCATCGATCATTTGAATTGCTATTTCATACTCTTCACTAGCATACATAGTAAGTGCCTTACTAATATCACCAGTCTCTTTTACAAAACTACCATCTTTCTTCCAAATAAGTACATTAATATAATCAGAATTAGTACGAATATCATAATAATATCCACTCTCTAAAGTAATTAAATTACTAGAAACCACTTTACTAGTAGCAGTAGTATTTTTATTACTATCCCAACTCTTATTTTGAACTGACTTATCATAAGTAAATTCACTATATTCACTTACACTTGCTACTTGGAAATCACTAATTACATATTCAGCCAATTTAGCAGTTCCACCAGTAATATAAAAACCTACATAACTAGCATTATTTTTACCAAAAGTTTTTTCACTAACATGACCATAAGTAGTAGAATTAATAACTTCTTCTCCTACAACAAACGTATAAGTAAAACTCTTCCATGTATCAGTAGATACTCCATCAAGTTCAATACTACGACTACTATCAGTAGTCCCACTAATATCATTTCCAAAATATAATTTATAATTATTTGTAACTGAAGTAACAGCCTTAACTTTAAATGTTGCTGTAACCATCTGTCCATAGTACTCACTTAAATCATAAGCATAAGCAGAAGAACCATTCTTAGAATATATATGCATGTTACCATCTTCATCAATACTACTAGGCATATTATATTGATGTAATGTTTGCATCCACTTACCCCCTGATTCTACATCAACTAAATTTGTCCCACTTGAAGCACGCACAGAAGAAACTAACTCAATATTTCCACTAATTCCTCCATCAGTATAAATAGTCAACTGTAACAAATCATATTTAGAAACATATTCTGAATTAATATCTGTTTCATTATACTCATTAGCATAAATATATAAATTATAATTATGTTTTTCTAATAAATCATTATACGTAATACGAATATAATCATCAGCATTAGTATCAATAACTTGTGTATTTATAATATTTTGATCTTCATCTCTAAGTTCAATTACGGCCTTAGCAGATAAAATAGCCCCATCTTTATCATCAATCAATACATCATAATCAATCATATTATTTGTAACAAAACTATTAATAATAAGCGCTTGTGCTGTTTTCTTTCTTGTCTTAAATTCTTCTAAATTATAAACACAATCTAACTCCATTTCTGTTCTACCTTGTTTAACAAGTGAACTAAATTTAACTTTATAAACTTTATTAGAATCTAACTCATCAAAAGTAACAACCTGACTCTTATTAGCTTTTAAACTATCTATTTCATCTCCACTAATTGTCTTAGTTTCAACAAAATCATTAGTGTCAGCATCATATATACTAACTCTAATCTCCTTAAGAATCTGTAACAACATTGCATCTGTTTTATCTTGATTAATAGAAACCGCAATACTTGCACTAGATGAAGTAATTACATCTTTACTAGCAGTCAAGTTAACAAATCCTAAATTAGAAATTGGTAATGTTGAAATTCCCATCTCTCCAAGTAAGTAATCATCAACTACTCCCTTACCATTATCAAGATCAACATCTCCTGTAACTTTAATAGTAAATAATTGATTTGGATCTAAGTCACTAACTGTAAATTTAGTATCTGTAATTACTTCACTCGCAACAACTTCTCCAGCACTATCAACTACCAAATATTTATAATCTGTAATATCAGCATTATCTTTATTTCTTAGTTCAACTTGAATTTTAGTGTGAAGATTATCACTATCAAGTTGTTTTAGTAATACACTTGGTTCTTCTTTACTAGTTCTAGTAACACCAGTATTATTACTAGCAACCAACTCATAACCATCTCGATCATAGAAAACAATCTCATATTCCTGTTCACTGTTAGACTCTAAACTCTCACTAGTCTCTAATGTTACTTTTGAACCGTTCAACATACTTTGTACTAAACTTGTTGACACTGGATAATATTCACCATTAATTTTAATTTGAACCTTTTGAACTCCACGAAGCACTTCACTTTGAAGAGAACCAGTAATTCCAACCTCATTAAGAACTATTTTTTTCGAATAGATATCACCAAGTTTATGTGTTAAAGAAACTTTTCCCAAAGAAGATCTATCATTAGTAGTAAGATTACCACTATAGAAAGTAACTAACTTCTTAGTTTCCATATCACTATCTAAATAAGTATATTGTCCAATAACAAAATATTCAGTAACTGAAGATAAACCGCTTAAAACGAAATTACCACCACTATAGAATGTTCTTCTAGAATAAATTTTATTATCTTTATAAATTGTAAATGTTGGAGCACTAACAATCGCCCCAGAAGGATCGTTTATATAAAGTGTTCCTTCAATAGAATAAACATTTGCTTTTAAATTAGTAGTTGAAACTGTTGGTTTCTGCCATCCAGCCTCGCCTGTACCAGTTCCCTCTTCTGGTTGAGCAGTACCATTTCCATCAATACCCTCAGTATCTAAACCTGTATTTTGTTCACCAGAATCTATATCACTAAAATCAGGCATCTCAAATTCCACATAAGTATTCCCAATACCAGTAAAAACTTGTTCATACAAATACTCATGTTTTTCTTTTAATCCTTCATAGTAGAAAGTAAATTTAGAATTCTTATCTAAATCAATAATACTTCTTCTAACAAACCCCTCTTCTCCTCTTTCAAAATAATTAAGTTTATTTTCAAAGAAAAATAAAAAACTATTAGTAGGAATTGTATAAGTATTAGTAACTGTCTCAATCTTTATATCATACAAATTAATAAATATACCATCCTGATAAGATAAGAATAAGTAATTTTCTTGATCAACTTGTGTATAATCATTTCCATCATAGATATGTCCATACGACAATACTAAATTCTCATAACCAACTACTCTTTCAAATTTATCATTAAGTAAATTAACATTACCATTATAATTAATAATTGCAAAACCATTATCAACAAACAAAGGATATGAAACATTAACTGTTTTATCTTTATCATCGTTAACATAATGGTCAAAAGCATTCTTATAAATAGAATCATTACTCTTAAGTTTTACTACAGAAATCTTTTGACCAGAGGTTTCATCATCAGTGTCCATTAATGATTCAATAGTCTCATTAGACAACATATACCCATCTACATCAATAATAAATACTTCCTTATAAGTAAGTGCTAAAAACAAGAAAGTTGCTAAGACTACTAAAACAATTGAAATAACGACTAATAAAAAGTTCTTAGTCATAAATGTATTTTCAATTTTTTTAGGTTTAGTTTTATTATTAAAGAATTTCTTTTTCTCCATGACACGACACCTCTATTTTTCTTATTTATATTATAACATACATATCTGTAAATGAAGAGAGTAAAAATAAAAAAAGAAGACAAAATTATCTTCAAAATGTTAAAAAACAAAAAACTAGATTAATTAAAGCTATCAACACAAAACTAACAAAATATAATCATTTTTAGCCATATGAACGAGGAATAGTAGTAAATTCAAATTTTAATGGATTAAACTCCACTGAAAAAGGTCCATTGACTCTTGCTGAAGAAGAATCATAATAAATTGTAATACCAACATAGATATAATCATTAGACTTAATAGGAACAGCAAATTCCGTATCATATAATAAATACTCAGCTATAGAAATAAAATCAGACTCAAATTGTGTTGCATATACAGAGGACTACTTTTCGATATCAGGAACATATAAAGAACCTTCCAACATAAACGAATTCATTTCATCTTGATCCACAAATCCATAAACAATAACCTTAAAATCAGACTCATTCGGAGATACAGTAGCACTAGAATTAATAATTAATACATTAGAAAACACTGCAAACCCAATATTCATTCCAACTATCACAAACATCAAAATCACTATCAAAATAATTTTTGTCTTTCTTTGTTTTCCATATTTTTTCCTTTTTTTCATGTATAAAGTAATCTGCTTTCTAGAAGTAACAATTATCGATTACTATCGATTTTTTTATTTTCAAAAAAAATTGAACCACAAGGCTCAACTTTACATTTTCTTAACTATTAATAAGAAGTTCCATATTCTAGGAATATATCTCCAAATAAGACTTCAAATGGACCTGTTGCTGTATCACTATTACTTGCATATGAAATAGTAACTGCAATCTTTTCATTTCCACCTTTAGGAACACTATGATCAATAATACCTGTATAAGTAATATCTGTATAAACTTCAGTCGCTGTAACCGCAACTGTAATACCTTTACAAGCAGAATCAACAGATTCTACAGTAGAATAACCAGAAGTAGGAACACAAACCTTTGTAGAATCATACCCATCAACGTTATTAAAAATAATACTTCTTAAATATGCTGTATATTCACCAACATTATGAGCATAAAATTCATATGTAACAGATTGTCCCGGTTCAGTAAACTCTGCATGAATCCCAGTAATAATTCTTCTACTTTCATCAATTAATGCAGTTCCACCAACACCAGGTGTAGATGATACTCCAGTTACTGACAAATCTTCATTTTCAAGTGAACTAGTTGAATATAAATCAACATTAAACTTTCCTTCCTCAGGCTTAACTGTCGCATTCGCATTAATAATCAACACATTTGAAAATGCCGCAAAACCAAGTGACAATCCAACTACCGCCATAACCAATGCAATAACAGATATTATTTTTACTTGTCTATTATGTTCCATCTTATTCCCTCCATCAATACCACAAAATACTTTTATCTTCTACTATAGATTATACCAATATAATCAGAAAAAGTAAAAACTATTTTCTGCTTTTGCAAAAAAATTACTTCTCACTACCATAACTTTGTAAACTATCAACATTCTTAATTAATAATTTGCTATCTCTATCATATAAAACCATATCGGTACTTAAATTAACTTTATATCCATCAATATTCGCAATAACATCATCACTATGCTTATCAATTACAGAATATTCATCACTTGCTTTATTATAAAAACTAACATCATTTTTGTAATTAACATTTATAAAAGAAAGTGGTGATAATGTATAATCAGTTCCATCTATTGTAACAACAGTTTCATATAAGAACACATACAAATTATTTCCATCATATAAGAAACAATTTTCTAAATACTTTTTCTCATTATTTATTTTCAAATAAGCACTAGAATCATTCTCAGAATAATCAACATAAAGTCTAGAAAAATAAGGTAGCTTATAATTTTTATTAACTAATCTAGGAAACACAATTGCCATATTTGTAGGCAAAATTATCTCATTATCAATATTCTTATAATAAATTGGAGTTGAATCAGTTTCTAAATCAATTCCCTCATATTTAATCTTTGTAACTTCCCCATTTTTCTTAATAGAAAGTTTCCCTGTATAATCAAATCTTAAATCACCAAAGTATTGATATAATTTATAATTTTCAATCGTAACCTTATTCAAATCCTTATAATGTGAATAAATAATAATTGCCGCAATTCCAACAATAACTAAAACACCTAAAATTACCAATAAAATCTTTAATTGCTTCTTTAATCTAAATCTAGACTTAGACTTTTTAATTCTTTCCTTAACGTCTCCATCTTTTTCTTTAGTACTTAAATTAACATCTTTTTTAATTTTCTTTCCTAATTTCATTAGACATTTCCCCCTACAATTTTATTTTTCTTCAATAATAATTCTAACTTTCTTATACAAATAAAGCAAGAATAAACGATTATTGTAAGTAAAAAAATGATACTTAGTGAATGTGTCAATACATTATAACTAACATTATTTAAATAAATATTAATTAAACTTAGTAATTTTAATACCACAACTGTTATCCCAGTATAAATAATCTCTGCTGCAACAATATGTAAATCAAGTGCGCCTACAATCGTCACCACCGCATTAACTAAAATCATCATTAAAAATAAATTGTTATAACTACTTATATTAATTGCACACCATATATTCAACAAAAAACCAAGCACATTAGTTGATAGTAAAATACATTCTCTCTTTGTCAAATTCAAAAACAGCCCTAACAATCTAACCTTAGACTTCTTATACTTTCTAGTATAGATGAATAGCCATATTGCTAAAACTAAAACAAACATACTAAAAAACACATAAAATTTAAGAACTAATGATATATTACTCATTACTATCAGCGCCTTTTTCTTGAATAATTAAGTGAAATATATTATGACTTAAAGAATAAAAACCTTTTATATTATCATAAACAATACTTTCATCTGCTTCTATAGAAATCTTTCCATCTATCTCTCCAACAACAGGCCAATAATCTTTCATAATAAGAAGATTACAAAAATCACTCTTAATACGAATTACTTTAACATTATCAATCTCTTTCATTTCTATTGTTTCAGAGTCTAAAACTATTACTTTTAATTCTTCACTTCTATTTTCCATACTTACCTATAAATAAGAATTCGCTCTCATCGACATTATCATATTTACCATTTAAAATATTTTCAATATCATCTAAGACATCTTCGATGGCAACTAATTCACCTTTCATATGTGTATATGCTTCCGCAACAAACATAGGTTGTGAAAAATAATTACGTAACTTTCTAGAACGATAAAAGATTTGTTTATCTTCATCAGATAATTCTTCAATACCAAGTACAACAATAATTTCTTCTAACTCTTCATAACGAGTTAAATATCTAAGAGTCTCCTCAATTAAACCAAAGTGTCTTTCACCAATGTAATCAGGATCCGCCAAAACACTATTAGTTCTAAAAACATTAACTGCTGGATAAATACCTTTTTCCGCAACACTTCTATCCAAAACAATTTGTCCATCTAGGTGACCAGTAATTGTTTGTACAGCCTCATCAGTATAATCATCGGCCGGAATATATATTGCTTGGAATGAAGTAATTGATCCTTCACTAGTAGAATTAATTCTCTCTTCAACTCCTGATACATCAGAAACCATAGTTGTCGGATATCCATTTTCTAAAGCCGAACGACCTAACTCTGTAGAAATCTCTGACTTAGCCTGTACAAAACGATAAACATTGTCGATAAACAATAACACATCTTGCTTCTTTTCATCACGTAGATATTCTGCCAAAGTAAGACCACTGTATATTGCCTTACTACGAGAAGTAGCATTATCACCCATTTGTCCAAAAACAATACCAATCTTATCTAACAAGTTAGAATCCTTCATCTCATCATATAACTCTTTACCTTCACGAGATCTCTCCCCAACTCCAATAAATATTGAGTTTGACTGGAACTTTTTAAATACGTTATTAATTAACTCTTTAATAATAACTGTCTTTCCTACTCCTGCTCCTCCAAGTAATCCTAACTTAGACCCCTTTTGAATAGGAGCAAAAAAGTCAATAACCTTAATACCAGTCCATAAAATATTACTTTTAATATCAATTTCCTCTAAAGAAACATTTCCTTCATAAACTTCCTTAGTAACTGGCTCATCAATCGCATTTCCATCAATCAAATTACCATAAGAATCAAATACTTTACCTAATATCTTATCAGAATACTCAATAGCCAACTTCTTATCATGTTTACTTACTGGTATCCCTTTCTTAAGATACATTACATTATCAAAAGGAATGGCCTTGGCAATATTTTCATTTATCTCAACTACTTCAAATAAATATTTATTATCTCTATAATCCGCTTCAATTAAATCACCTATAACAATACTATTAGCATCTTCTAATAGAATCTTAACATTTAAATCGGAAACGGCAATTATTGAACCAATCATAATCATTCCTCCTCATTTTTATTCTTTTTCTTTTTATTGTTTTTCTCAACAATCAACTTAAATTCTTTCGAATGACGCATCTTTCTAGCCATCATTTGTCTTTCTTCCTCACGTTCATCAATCTTCTTTAAAGATTCACTCGTAAACAACTGTCTTTCAACATTTTCTGATGCCCAACTCCATGCCTCTGCTATCTTAATCTCATTAGAAACATATAAAGAAAGTAAACTTAAAATGATATAACTCAAATCTCCCTCAACCACAAAGTCATCAAGCCTATTAATTTCTCGTTTATCAGCCTCATCTAAAATATCTTCTCCAAAATCAAAAGGCAAAATCGTCCTTTTAACAATATTTTGTTTATTAAGATTATAGTAATGAATATATATAATATTTATCTTTGAATATACCTTATTTAAAATACCATCAAGAACAATATCATAAATCTGATTATTCATTTCACTAAATTTTTCTTTATCAAGATATAACTTTAAATTAGGTGTCTCAACACGTACCCTCTTCCCAATAATTATTTTATCATTATTAGGATCATCTGCTTTTATATAAGAGATAACATCGGAATTGAAACTAGCACAAAATCCTAAGTCACTTCCGATGTATATATTTAACTCTTTTTCATTCTTAGAAAATTCTAATGACAAATCTTCTTGATTAAATATTCTATTATTAACGATTGTCGCAATAATATATTTTAATTCTCTTTCATATCTAAATGCTTTCTCTACTTTTTTTCTAGCATTGTTAACTCTAAGTAATGCGTAGAAATTCATAACTTTAACTACATTACGAACACTCATCTTTACTCAACCTCATCAACTACAAGGAACTTTGGTTCTTTAGAACTATTTTTCTTAGCCCTATTAGTTTTTTTAGGTACATCTGACTTAGTAGCCATTTTTTCTATTTCCTTCACTGGAATTTCTTGAGTTGCTTCAGTTAACACTTCTATATCTTTAGTAGGAAGTTTCTTCTTAGACATTTCAAGTAGATCTTTCTTATCCTTCAAAGCATCTTCTTCATCAAAAGTCAATTCTTCAATCTCTTTAGATGCAACAATAACAGGTGTATTATATTCTTTCTTTTCACTCGTAGAAGTTTTCTTTGGAGTACTTCTAGTCTTTTTAACAGGAGCCTTATTCTCTACTGGTTTTTCTAAAACCACTTTTTCAGTCTCAGCAGTCACCTTATTATCTTCTTTTACTTGTTCACTGATTGGAACAACTTCCTTAACTTGTGTCTTAACCTCGTCCGGTTTATTAAAGAAAGCATTAGCCAACTTATTATCAGTATTTATTGAACTATTTTCAACAATTTTAAGCACTGTCGTATCCGGAACATTATTAACTTCATTTTTAACATCAACTGGCCCTGGAACAACAATCACTTCATTACTAACTTCTTTTTCTTCTTTTTTACCAAAACTATTATTAACTTCAAGAATAAATTCAAAAGTCTCAATCAATTTCTCTTCACTTCGAGGTGAAAACTTTTGTTGATTTAAAGAAGTCAAAATCTTTTTACCAATCAACATTTTTTCTTGTAATTCTCTAGACATTGAATCAATTTTAACTAATTGATAAACATCTGCCGTTTCTAAGTAAGAAAGCAACTCTTGTCTAACTCTTGCTCCAATCTTCTTAATACCTTCTTTTTGAACAGCACTACCTAAACGAGATACTGAAAGTCCAAAATCAAGAGCCGGTTTTTGTCCTTTCTTAAAAGCCTTGGAATTTAATACAATCTGACCATCTGTAATAGAAATAATATTAGTAGAAATATAATCCGTAATATCTCCACCCTTAGTTTCAACTACTGGCAAAATTGTAATAGAACCACCATTTTTATGTTGACAACCTTTTTCAAGCATTCTTGAATGTGTATAGAAAATATCTGCTGGATATGCCTCACGTCCAGTATTCTTTTCAGATATCAAAGCAATCTCTCGACATGCATCAGCATGTTTTTTTAAGTCATCAATACAAACTAATACATCTTTTCCCTCCATCATATATTCCTGTGCAATAGAAATACCAACATATGGAGTAAGTTTAATCGTTGGAGAAGTATCATCATTAAATGCTGCAACAACCATTGTATAAGCATTAGCACCCTTCTCAATTAATTTTGTATATAAACGTTTTACTTCCTTCTTAGTTTTACCAATTGAAATATAAATACAAATTACATTCTTATTTTTTTGATTAACAATAGTATCTAACAAAATTTGTGTTTTTCCAGTTTTCTTATCACCAATAATTAACTGTCTTTGACCTCTACCAATTGGAAACATCAAATCAATTCCGGCAATCCCTGTCTCTAATGGTCTATTAACCGCAGTTCTATCCATAATTGGAATATTAGGTGTTTCAATCGCAATTGCTTTACTATCATTAAAGTTCTTTCCAGACATTCTATCTGTTCCAAAAGCATCTATAACCATCCCCATTGCATTCTTTGAGAAACTAGATTGTAGTGCTTCACCACTAGTCTTGATTAAATCACCTATTTTAATATTTCCATTAGTCTTAACTAACGCAATAGTTACCTTATTTTCTTCAATCTTATCTACATAACCAACATTTTCTTGATCACCAATAAAAACTTTCTCAAAGAAGAATGCATCATCTAATCCAGTAGCTTCCACAACAAATTCGTTAATCCTTACTACTTTTCCAACGTGATATATATTCTTCTCATTAACGATACTATCTATTTTAGATTCAATTAAATCATCGATGTTATTATTCACACTAGCATCCTCCCTCTACTATCTATAAACTGTAGTCATAAACTTTACCTTTATACTCTATCCTAAACCCCTCAACAATTTTCTCATCATATATAGTCTTAATATTTTTATACAGATTATCAAAATTAATATTTTTATCAGACACATAAACATAAATCATCGGATCATTAAATTTAATTAAATCATCCAATTTATTAACAAACTTAATTACACTAAATCTACTAACACTAAGTAAATCTTTAAGCTTATCTTTCTCATCATCACTTAAAAGTTCATTAATAATAGTTTTTTGTTCCTGTCCACTATATGTCGAAATCTTATAAACATTCTTATGTGAAAAATAACTTCTAATCTTCTGAAGTTCTTCATACTCACCAGTAGTATCTTCACCCAACACGTCTTTTACAAATTTCTTAATTACTTTCTCATAGTCAAAATCAAATCCATCTTTAATCTTCTTATACCCCTCTAATAAGTTACCATCTTCAAAATCAGCACTTATCGGCATAACAACATCACCGTCATTAGAACTAAACTCCTCTTGACTATCTTTTAAGTTTTTAATTTTCTCGACTAACTCTTTCTCTTCATTCTTTTTAGTTTCAATATTAGAATTTAATTCTTCTACCCTTTTTTCTCTATCTTCAATTAAAAAGTCATATTCTTGAAGTTTATCTACAAATACCTTTTTAACTAAAATATCTACTCTCTTAATAGTTAAAGAGAATAAACATACTAATATAACCAATAATACAACTACAACAATTATTGCAAGTACTATTTCATTCATACTTAAGATATATAAGGATTAAAGAATAATAACATGAAACAAAAAGCAAACATTAAAAGAATAAATATTGATAAGATAATCAATAATATCATCATTGAACTTACTATTTCGTTTTTTACTTCTGGATTTCTTCCAATCGCCTCCGAAATCTTAGAACCAAGTATCCCAATTCCAACTCCAAAACCTAGAAGTGAAAACCCCATAATATTACCAATTGCACTCATAACTGATGCTATCGTACTATCCATACACTCATCCTACCTTTCATCCTATCATTAATTATAACACAAATTTTTTAGTTGGAATATACAAATTGCTAAAAAAAAAGAAAAATTTGTATTTAATAAACAAATTTTTTCTTAACATCAATATTTACACTTTGACCTGCATAAACAGCATTATCAACTCTTAGTTCTAAAATATTTCCTTCAGTAAGAGCCATACTAGATGAAAATCCACTACTACTCATTGCCGCAGTAACATCAATATTTACACTTCTTACAAAGACATCATCAGCATAAAGTGAAACTTTTCCACTTTCCAAAGCATATTTATTCGTCATCTTAACATTAAAATATACCTTACCTTTAGCAATCTTCTCTAACGTAAGACTAACATCACTCTTTGTCGTCCTTACATTAATAACATCTTCAATATTATCAGACAATGCTGCTTCCCCATCAACACCAGTAATAACTTCAACATATCCTAAACTAATAGAATACTCATGTTTTGGAGATAAATCACTTAATCTATAAGTAGATGCATATTTATCAAGAATAATCTTCTCAGTTTTTAAATTTCCATTAATATAACCAGTAACTAGTAAATAAACTGCTTGATATTTATCTTCAATATCACTTACTAAATAAGTAACATCTATATAAGTTGGATAAGCAATTGCTCCTCTTAAACTAACCTTCTTAGTAATATTAGTCGTATTAGTAACAGCAGCCCCTGTACCACTTCCTCCAGAAGTAGAACCATTAACTACCGTATTGTTATTTGTAACAACTTGTTGATTACTACCAACGTTTAACTTATTATTATTAACATATTGTTGGAAATTACCAACTAACTTATTATAAGATTCTACTAAATTTCCTAAGTCTACTTGAACATTATCTTTTTCATCAGTAGCAACATATTCATTTGTACTTCCATTAATAAGTTTTAAATCAATAACTGTTTCTCCAACAATTAATTTTTCATTCGCAATATCAAACGTATATTTATCAAATGTTAAATTCATCGGATTAATTGTTTTTAAATTAATAGCATCATTCAACACTGAAGCATTTCCCTGTTTATCAATATAAACAACTAAATATTTATTAGCATATATTGACTTATCAGCATTATAAATTTCAGGAGCAATAATCAAATAAACTCTATCTGATAACTTATAAAAACTTGTTTTATTAAACTCTGATAAGGCAACCATATCATCGTTTTCAACAATACTTCCATCGGAATAAACTTGATAATTTTTTCCAAATACTTGAACTTGGTCTTTAGACTTTTCATATATAACAGGAGTTGACCCAATTTCATATGAGTCATCCTCCTCACTTACATAATAATATCTATTATCCCATCTCTTAGTAATTTTTCCACCACTCGACGTATCAATCAAGTTAGTCTCAGAATCAAATACTGCACTATTACTAGAAACATTATATACTGTTGTTCCAGTCTTCTTAGTCATTGATACTGCAAAAATCAATAATCCAACTATTACAAGTACAATAAGTGAAAATATGAATATATAAAACTTATTTTTACCATTAAGCTTCCTCATCAGTACTTCCCCCCTTCAAGTAATAGTAACTTAACTCTGTTTGAGTAGCCATTGTCGTACCAGAATAGAAATTAAGTGTAATTGTATACAGTGTATTATCAACAAATGCTGCTCCACCAGTATTAATTGTATAATAGTAAAGTTCCTTATCAGCATCATATCTAGTAACAAACTCTGTTCGCTTAGATAAATAGAAACCACTTGCTGATGTAATTGTATATTGAACAGCATCAACAGTATTTAACTTATATGGATTAGAGAAAATAATATCAATATCTGTATCACTTTCAGAATTCTTAGCCGTAGTAACTGTACCTAAACTTACAAAGTCACCAAAGTTAATACTCTTACTTTCTGTAATTGTACTAAGATTAGTTGCTAAATTTGTTCTATCAACATAAGCAGTAACTACAAATGTATACTCTTCATTATCAACTAGTCCATAATCATCACCATTAAATGTAAACAATTTATTAACAGTAGATATTGATTGATATTTAAATGTTTCAATAACATTAAATTCTTTATCAATTAATTTTGCTTCATACTGACCATTCTTAATAATAAAGTCTGAATCATAAACACTTATACGAAAGTAAATATTTTCAGCATCTTTACTAGTAGTAACACTAATATGTGGCTCCTCTGGATATTGTAAAGTAAATTCTTGAGTTACTGTACCTAATTCCATTTCAATTGTCTCGCCATCTCTTTCATAATATCCAATTGGTCTAATCTTAATAGCATAAGTTCCACCATAGAATATATCTGAATTATAACCAGGTATTGCAGAAACCTTTACTTGCATTGTACTAGTGAAAGTTGTCGCATTAGGTATCTTAACACCCATATCAACATACTCACCATCAACAACTTTGTATAAAGTATATTCAATATGATCATAACCATTTAATTGAGCCAACCTATATGTAATATCCATATACTTATTGTTATAAGAGGAAGCAGACATCTTACCACTGACATTAGTAATACCAACACTAGATAATGTAAAGAATCTATATCTAACACCATGTGTTTGTTGATCAACATCATACAAGAATTTTTTCTCATATTCTTTAGTACCATTGTTATATACATTAGCATAAAACTGAATATAATAACTTGTTTCAGGTTGTAAATCACTAATTACAATAGACTTACTAAATGAATCTAATGTTTGTGTTAAAGTTCTTACATATTCACTATTATTACCAGATGAATCTGTTTGATATAAATCAATAAATATTTCATCATTTTCAATATCAATATTATCTAAAGTAACAATACTAGCCTTTACTTCAACACTATCTAATAAAGACATAATATTATTTTTACCAGAACCATCATTTAAAGTAATACCTGGAATAATAATATCAAATCTAACTTCATTATTATTCGCAGTCAATTCTTGTTTTTGCAATTGTTTTAAAACTATGTTATTTCCTGAGAACACAACACCAGTTTTATCAATTGTAATTGGCAAGTTAATATCTTTATCTGTACCAATTTGTCTTAAAACTAATTTTTCATTTTCAGCATCAAATTCTTTTGTAAACATACTTCTTCTAATAATTGAACTTTGTGACCATGACGAAGTCTCAGAATCATATGAATAATATGTTAAGTTTGAAGCCGTATCTGCTTTTTGTAACGCATAATAATCAGCAGACATATCAAATCCCATAACTCCTGAATCAAAGTACGCTGTAACATTAACTAATAAATCAACAGCCAAGTATTGTGGAATATCAAAGAAATCAATCTCTATCTTATTACCGTTTAACTGTAATCCTTCAAGGTTAAGTTTTCCATATTTTGTAAGATCACTACTATTCTTAGGAACAATTTCTACATCTAATGCAGCAATTGAATTCATAAGTGATAAATTATCATAGTAATTATCAATTGTAATAACTAACTTATTAACATCAGTACCAACAGAATACTGAATATCAGTTATTTCAGAAGCACCTATAAATCTTTGTTGTGCTAAAGTATCATATGTACCACTAGCATTCTTTAACAATTTTTGGAATTTTCTAATCGTAAATATCTTACCATCAACTAAACCAGTAAACTCTACTGAATTATATTGATCACTACCAATTACAACATCTGGAAAAGAAGTAGCAGTGCTAATACCATCTACGAAACTATATAAATTATTAGTATCTAATGAAGCATCAATATCAACAATCTTATATTTCCATGTATAAGAATCTGCTGTTGAAGTAGATGGATACATTTGTACTGTTGAAGGTTGCTTAGTAACAAGTAAATTTTTACTTCTTACAATAATATCTTCACCATATTTTTTAGGATACTCAGTATCTACTTCTCCATCTTCATTAATATCTAAGAATACTTCAAATGAGAATCTGTAATAGTTACCTCTTCGAAGCATATCCGTATCATCAACACCAATAGATGTACCATTACCAACCTCAAAGATAACTGGATCTAATGAACCATCAGAATTAAAATCAACTCGTTTATCTAAATCTGGAAGCATCTCATATTCATTAGTTTCAAAATTCAATTTCCATGCATGCCATACTAAATATACAGAGTTATTTGCCCCATTAACATACTTAGGCAATAAACTAAATCCAACTGTAATACTTGGTATCAAATCTTCATCATATTCAAGTCCAAATGAAGTAGCATTTCTATTAGTTATTGTTGTAACAGAAACAGCATCATTAATATCATCTGGCAACTGTGGAATATAACTATTAGTATTAAATGTATACACATTATTAACTATAGGTATTTCATTTTTAAAATCTGTATAATCATATGTCTTAGATACTTCTAAAGTATAAACCTTTTCTGTATAATCACCATTTTGACTACCAAAGAACACTGGGTCAATAAACATTGTATTATCATAATACTCACTCTTTAATGTACTAACATATGGCAAGTCATTACTATCAAGTACTCTTCTATAAATTTGTTTATTTCCCTCAACTGAATCTCCCTCATATAAAGTAAATGTCATTTCAGATAAAGTACTTGCCTCAAATTCAGCATTTACTCCATTCGTATCACTTAATCTAAAGTTAATTCCAAAAGCATCCATGAAATTACCAGCATCAGAGTAACTAGCCGTTAACGAATTTGGTGATTTTGTCTGAACAAATACACTACCAATATATACAAGAGCTAATGTATCATTACCATCTTGTAAATTAATTGTTCCATATATCTGGAATGTATAAGTTTCATTAGCCCTTAAATTATTTATTGAAATAGGAATATTACCTGTTTCACTATCCGCAACAAGCGTTTCAACAGTATGAACATCAACTGAATTTTTATAAACAACTTGATATACATTACTAACAATCGCATTAGATGGATCATCAATTATAATAGTTCCATTAATTTGTTCCCATGTAATATAAGCAGATGACTCATCAAATCTAACAGTTGGGAACTCAACTCCATCTAAAGTCATTGTTGAACCTAACTCTTTAGAATATTCAATAGTCTTTTCATTGTCATAAAACTCAACTATAAATACATAAGTATAAGAAATTCCTCTATGTATCTTAGTATCATCAATATTAACAGGCATTGATGCTAAAGTATCTTGTGATAAAACTAAGACTGGTTCAGCCGTGGAAATATCATTTCTTGCATCATACACTTCATATCGATAAGATTTAATTCCATAATCCGGATCTTTAACTGATTCAACCATTAAATTGAATTTAGCATTCTTCTTATCAATCTCATAAGTTAAGTTTCCAATTTCTATTTTTTGTTTTAATGTCTTAATATTTTCTTTTTGTGAAAAACCATCATCAACAATAACGCCTTGTACTAATACATCACTCATTTTAATCAAATATGATGTATTAGATGTAAGTCCACTAAATACAACTTCTTGTTTATCAGCTCCATCTGCAAACGCAACTGACTGATAGTTTAATTTATTTCCTTCATTATCATATATTTCCATTACTAATGACGCAGCCTTAGAATACTCTTCTTTAGTAACTTCTAAAACAATTGAATCTTGAGTAGCATAACTTTTTTCAAAACTAACACCAATTTCATCTGTTCTAAATATTTTTGAAATAAACGTTTTAGTATATTCAACATCACCAACTTTATAAGAGGCTCTTGCTGAAAGAGTATATTCTGTATCTGGTTTTAAATCTGCATGTGATATAAAAACACTTGTATCTCCCATATCAGCAGTTGTTTCACTAACGGTTTTACTTGTTGCATTCTCAACAATTTTAACTACTATATCACTTGAAAGTAATGCATCTTCATCAATAATTTCAATCTTTGCATCAATCTTCAATGAAGTAAGTAACAACTCTGTAATTCTAAATACAGGAACTTTCTTAGTTTCATTTCCATCTACAACAACTTCTTCATCACCATCTTGACCATCTCCAGCAACACCACCACTAGCGCTACCACTTGTTGTTCCACCAGTTGTTCCTCCTGTTGTACCTCCAGTAGTTCCACCAGATGTATCAATTTCTCCATCAGAAATATCTAAGTTAGTTGTTTCTTCTTTTAAAGTATCAATATTTCCATCATTATCAATCACTAAATTAGTAAGTGAAATATACTTTTTATTCTCTTTATAAACTTCCGCATCTTTTAAATTAATCTTTACATCGCCCGCCAAAAGCACTGCTTCACTTGCTATAGTTTGATAAAACTTTTCATTATTATAAATCTTAACAACATTTCCACTAGTATATTCAAACTCTACATAATTACCAAAATCAATAATCTCTTCTTCATCAGGAAAAACAAGACGAACATTTTCTCCTGTAAGTAAAAATTTATCTGTATCAACTCTTAACAATAAGTTTTTAAAAGTAACAGACTCTCCATTACTTACCTTAATTTTATATTCACCTTTAGAATATTCAATCTTAGTATCCTTAAAAATATTATAATAGAAAATAATATCATTATTTATTGTACTAGCATCAATACCTACAACTTTCTTCATAACCCCAATTGATTTATCAGAATAATGAATTATCGTACTATCATCAACACTAACATTATCTCCATCAGACTCAAATGATATTTTACTACCCGAACTCTTTATCTTGTAGTCTGTACCAGCCTTAAATGAATATGTCTCTGCCTTAGCATTATTTTCATTTCCAATATACAAAGCATATCCATCTTTACTAAATGTAGCAGTAACAGAATTTATATTATTAACTACAAATACAGTTCCTAACACTGTTGCAACAACAAATACAAGTAAAAATACACCAAATAATAATTTTCCGTTTTTCTTCATTAGTAATTCAATAAACATATTAATCACACGAACTATATCAACAGTTTTCCTCTCTCTATCTTATATACATTATACACCTACATTCTACCAAATTTAATATTAAATGTCAAAAACTATAAAGAAATTTCAGTAAAATAGAATAAATTTTTTTCGCAAAGATTATGTCACGAAATGATACCA
>CAYXZZ010000002.1:0-59010 GCA_964470055.1 uncultured Mycoplasma sp. | reverse complement strand
TTCGGCCTTTTGTTCAGCGTATATTTGAAGAGCAACGTTTTTAATTTGTAATGTGAAGTCGTTGATTGCTGTTTGCATACTTTTAATATATTCTGCATCGGCATCCAATTGTGGTTGCATAGTAGTTTTATCAACTGATAAAGCATTTTCGTTACAAATATCACTACCACTGTACATAAATTGAGCCGCTTCTGCAAACTTTTGTGCTGCAACTTCGATTTTAGTACATCCGTTAGTGATTGTTGCAATATCAATTAATTGACTTTCACTTGTAATGTTGTATTTAGCCATAAATCTCACCTTTTTCCCTTTTATCTTAATGTTAATGCATAGTAAATAGAGAAAAACATTCTTCTCTACTTACTATACATTGCATAGAGCAATGTATTCTTTTTTTATAGTTGTTCGTTACTATATTTAAGTACTTCTTCAACAGCCATTCTTAAGTTCTTGGCACTTAATTCCATTTCTGCCATAGCTGCTGGAATATCTGCTGAGTAATAAGTTTCCCAGTTGTTTCTAACTTCATCAGACCATGTAGTTTGAACACCACTTGGAATATTATCTTTAATTGCAGAATCTAATGTGCTTAAATGTTCTTTGATATTTTTAACGATTGAATCGATTTGAGCTGCATCATCTGTTGCTGCACCTGGTTTTAATGTTACGTTCATTAATAATACCCACCTTTCTTAATATTTTGTGAAAATCCTACTTCATTCCTGATGATAAGTTTCCTATCATGCTACCGAATTTTTGACCTTGAATTCCCATATATTCTTGTGCTTCTTCAATTGTAGTAGTTAATTTGTTGAATGTATCTTGTTTAGCATTGAATTTTGCTAATAAATCGTTTGCTGGATCTCCTTGGATATCACCACTAGTAATTTCTCCGATTAAATTTGTTAATCTTGCTAATTCTCTTTTGTATTCCTCTCCAGCAGTTTCTAAAGCTGTTCTTAAATCGTTTAGTGCAGCCTCATCAACATGAATTGTACCTTCTGCCATTTTTTTCACCTCCTATAGTATCTTAAGAATATCGTTATTCGCATTACCGAACCCATATCCTTATGTATTCATTGTATATTCTTTTTTTTAATAGCGCAAGTATTTTAAATGTTTTTTTACATTTTTATACATTTTGAATAATTATTGTTTTTTAGCATAATCTTAAATAGATTAGTAACACAATTTATTTGTTTTTGAATATTTTATATTAGGAGAGATAATGAGGTGGTAGTTTGAATTTTAATAGTTGTATAAGAAATTTATTAAAACTGATTTATGTGTTGCAAGATAACTCGACTAATATTTCCAGCTGTGAACCTAGTTGTACAAAAGCATTTTTAGGTCCTATGCCTAATCGTGATTGCTATAATACTAGAGTTATTACTTTGTACAATAAATTTGGAAACCTACTTTCAACAAGTTTTTTGGATGGTGGTGCATTAAAGGAAAGTTCTAAATTTAGAATTCATTCTCTTAATGGTGATTGCTGTACTCTACTAATACTTGATGAAGTTGGTGATCGTTTTATCTCTACTAAGCAATACATTACTGTACGAATCAGTTGTATATGTGCTGTAAAATGCATTAAAGATGTTAATGTTAAAAATTTATAGAAAGGAGGTCATATTATGTGTAACGAAGAAAGGAATGAGTGCGGCTGTATTTTTGAAATATTAAAGAAAATCCTTTTACTACAAAAACAAGATTTTGATAATGGAGTTTTTGCTGGATGTGATAAACCTTTTTTAGGGCCAGTTTGCAATACTATTTGCTATAATACTAGACCTATTATGTTGTATAACTGTTGCTCAGGAAATAATTGGAGTTTCCCATATACAGTTAATGAAGTTACAGGTGAATCTTCTGTTTTCAGAGTAGAGGCTTTGGATGATTGCTGTTGTACTTGTAGAATTCTTTATTATAACGAAGATGGACAATTGGCCGCAACAGATGAATTTTTCACATTAGATTTAAAATGTGTAGGAGCAATTAAGTGTTTAGCTGATACATCATTAGATTTATGCTAATGAAAAAAAGAACATTAGTTCTTTTTCTTTTTGATTGAAATTATTTCGTTTAAAGAAATGACATCGTTATCTAGTGTTACTACATTATATTTTGTTCTGGCGATAAGGCTTGTATCATATGTTTTATTTTTAGTTCTAATGATTATTGGAATATTATAAGAGTATCCTATTCCAGAAAAAATTTCATCTAATACTTCATTTTTATCTTGAATGTAGTCTTCTTTTAGACGTAATGGTTCTTTTTCAACGTAACAGGAATTTCTATTGTTATTTATTTGCTTATTAAATTCTGTTTGATATATTTTCGGAAGTTTTTTCATATTTTTTCTCCTTTATATATTTTATGCAATAATTATTTTAAAAATTTCACATAATAACTATAAAGGTGATTTTAATGAGAATTAAGATTAATAAAAGTATTATGGCTTTCGTCTTTTTATTCGCAATAGTTAGTATTGTATCTATTTATAGTGCTTCGCTTTATACGTCTAGGGAACTTGGGAATTTGGCTTTGAAGCAATGTGTATGGTACATTATTGGTTTTTGTGTTGTTGGAGTGATGATAAAGATGAAAAATGATTTTTTGTATCATAATGTTTGGTTATTTTACGGCGGAGGAATTTTTTTGTTGGTGTTACTACTGATTTTTGGAACACCAATTAATAATAGTAAGTGTTGGTTTGTGATTCCTGGTGTTGGTAGTGTGCAGCCGAGTGAATTTATGAAACTTTTTATTATGCTGGCACTGGGAAAACTGATTGCTGATTATAGAAAAGAAAAAGAAAATCCTACAATGTATGAAGAATTTTGCTTTATAATTAAAAGTTTATTTGTGGTTTTCTTACCGGCAATGCTTACCTTTTTACAACCGGATACTGGAGCGGTTATCATTTACCTTGTTATTTATATATTTATGATTTTTGTTTCTGGTATTAGGATGAGGTGGTTTATCATTGCCCTAGGTATTCTTGTTTTTATATTAGGTATTTGTGGTGGTATTTATTTTGGTGATGAAGAGTTATTTGTTAGTCTTTTTGGAACATCTATGTATTATAGAATAGAGAGACTTTTTATGTGGAAAGATGGGATTGGGTTACAGTTAGAGAATGCGATTGCAGCGATTGGTTCGGCGGGATTGATGGGGCATGGTTTGAGAAATACGCCAATTTATTTTCCGGAATCGTCTACGGACTTTATTTTTGCAGTGTTTGCATCTAACTTTGGTTTTATCGGTGTAGGACTTTTATTAATTTTATTGGTGGCATTTGATATTTATATTGTCTTTTTAATTAAAAAACAGACTAACTTGTTTAATAAATTTGTGCTGGCTGGTATTTTAGGAATGCTTCTTTTCCAACAAATTCAAAATATTGGGATGACAGTTGGGTTGTTTCCTATTACTGGTATTACTCTACCCTTCATTTCTTATGGTGGCTCTAGTTTGATTTCTTATATGATTATTATTGGTATTGTAATAAATATTTCATTGGAAAAGAAAAGTCGATACAGGCATTAAAAAAGACAGTTATTATAACTGTCTGGCTCCACATTTTGTGCAGAAATTTCCGGATACTGGAGTTCCACAATATGGACAAAATTTATTTTGTGGTTGTGGTACTTCAGATGGATTTTGTGGAGGAAGTTGCTGTGTTTGGTATGCTTGTTGGGTTACTACTTGTTGGTATTGAGGTTGGGTCTTTTTGTATAGGGCTGATAATTGTTTGATTTTTTTAAAAGCAACTATGTATATTGTAATTACAAAAATTAAGAAAACAATTAAAAGTAGATCAATGGATGAGAATAAGCAAAAGTCATATATTCCGTGAAGAATAGTCGGAACAATAATACTTAATATAAGATTTTTCTTTTCTTGTTTCTTGTTGTTCTGTTGCGCATATACTTTGGCTAGACTTAAATAGTATCCCATAAAGACAGCATCACAAGCATGGCCTGGTACTGCGAGTATTCCTCTTGAAATTCCAACGATTATGCTTCCATTACCAAAAACATATAGTAAGTTTTCAAGAAAGGCAAAACCTAATGACACATATACGGCATAAACTATTCCATCATATACTTCATCATAGGCTTTGGTTTTATAGGCTCCATAATAAGTCATCATCCATTTACAGAATTCTTCTATTAGGGCTACTCCAATAAAGGAATACGTCATTACTTCAAAGAATGTCATATTAGCAGTGGATTTTTCCATAAATGGGAAGAATTTAAATAAAATTTTTGACATGATTAATACTACAAAGCAAGAGCCAATGCCTAATAAAAATAATTTTATTAATAATGCAAGCGGTTCTTTATTTTTATCTTTCATATATATGTATGTACAGATTGCTACAATAGGTAGAACTGCAAGTATAAATAAAATTAAATCAACCATAGTATTATCACTCCTATGTTACTATCATAATATAATTTTAGTATATCATGAATGATTTTTTATATAAGATGTTTTAGGAGATTTTTATGTAAAATTTACAGTTGAGGAAATATTTTTTATATATAAATAATTGGTAGATAGACGCTGAATATAAAAATAAAGATTATCTATTTATTAGACAATCTTTAAAAAGTATCAAAAAATAAAAAAAGAAAGAAAAATATTAGGTAATTATTAGGTAAACAAAATAAAAACGTTGATTTCTCAACGTATAATTCAATATGGTGGAGCATAGCGGGATCGAACCGCTGACCTCCACGGTGCAAACGTGGCGCTCTCCCAGCTGAGCTAATGCCCCATAACTAACGGCTTTAATCGCAGTCAGTAATTAGATTTTAGCATAGTGATTTTTTGTTGTCAACAATTTTTTGGAAATTTTTTATATTTTTTTTCAAGATATTCTTTTTCAAGGTAATAATGTTCTTGTTCTTTTATTAAGTGGTGTGTATTTTTATAAAAATAGTTTGTATTTGGTACTATTCTACTCTTTTTGAAAGAATAATTATGAAGATATCTTTCTAAGATAAATCTTTCATGAAGGAGTTTAATCTTTTTTTGTTCTTTTGATACTTTGTGTACTAGAAATAATGTTATTATTAGACTATTTATTTTGATGGTTTTAAGATTAACTAAGAAATAAATAACAATCATTACATAACTAATAATTATTGATAGTTCTAAACTTTTCTTGTATGGAAATAATGTTGCTAGTAATAGTTGGACAAGTTTGCCACCATCTAGTGGATATATAGGCAGTAGATTAAAAATTAGTATTCCATAATGATACATTATAATTAATCTTTCACTCTCTGGAAAAAGTAATAATAGTATGCCTTGGGCAAAGCATTGGAAAATTGGGCCGGTTATTAAAATTAAAAACTCTTTTATGAAGGTTGCGTTTATAGGGAGAAAGAATTTAGAAATTCCTCCTAAGGGATAGAGATATATTTTGTCAACTTCAACATTTAATAGTTTGGCCATTGAGAAATGACCGAGTTCGTGAATGGTAATTAAACATGAAATTATTATAAAATCTTTAAATGATGCGGTTAGGATGGCCATGATGGCAAATACGTAGACTAATGGATTTATTTCAATATATTTAGATATAGTCTTGATAATTTAAAATAGTTCCATTCTTTTGAAAAACTAAATATAATTTATCGGTTTTGGTTTGACCTACGTATTCACCTTTTTCTATGTAATCATATAATTTTATATTTTCATTGGTAATGTTTGAATAAAATACATCTATACCATTGGTCTGTTCTATTATTATAGTTTGACCATATTCCTCTTTATTTCCAATATAGACTACTATTCCATTTTCTAGGCTTGGAACCATATAACCAGTTGAAACTGTTAGGGCTACTCCGTCTTTGTAAGTATTTTTTTCTGTATATGTGATGTTCTCATTGAAAACGGGTGTTTCTTCATAGATTATATTATCTAGTGAGAGAAGTTTGCCAAAATACTTTTTGTATAATTCATTGATTTTCGTAAATTTAAAACTATTTTCATAAATATTTTCTTGAATAAATATTTTATATTTAGGATTTGTTTTGGTTACAATCATACCAATAAGAAAAATAATAATTGTAATTAATACTTTACTGAGTGTTTGTTTGATTTGTTTTTTTAAGATTAGTTTTTTCTTTAGTACTTTGTTTTGCATAATGTTCTCCTTTAGAGAAGATTATGCTTTGTGCTTGGATTTTATTCCTTTTTGAAGAAAATATATTGGTATGATGAATATGATATTTATAATAAGTGAATGGATTATTTTGTAAGTTAGTTTAGAAAATGAGAATGGGACAATTTGAAAGATAAATAGAAAAGATTGAGTCATGCTTTCATATAGAGTAATTATAATTATGAGTGAAATTATTATTGTGAGGATGTTCTGTTTGTAGTTTTTATTTAGATAGATGATGAAAATACCTAGAAGATAGAAAATGATAGCGTGAAAAAACAAGAGATTGGTATATAGAAGATCATATATTAGTCCTATTATGACTATCATTGTTAGATAACGTTTATTTTTATTTTTAAATTGATTGTAGAGAATAAGGATACAGGTTAATGTTAATAGTGGCTGAAAATATGAGGTCGTGGGAATATTTAAAGAAATAATTCCGTCTAGAATTAAAGCAATGAAGAATATTACAAGTGCTAGCATTAATTTAACTCCTTTAAAACTGTTACGTAATGGATGTTACTAAAGTCTTGTGTTGGTTTTACGTAGACAACTTGGCTCAGATTATAGTTGTCGATTTCTGTTTTTTCAACTGTTCCTATGTATATTCCTTGAGGCATTGAACCTAGGCCACTAGTAAGGACTGTATCGCCTTGATTTATTTTGATATTTTTGTCGATTGCGGATACTTTTAGGTAGTTTTGGTCGGTATCATAGCCGTTTAAAATGGCATAATTGTCTTTTTCGTCGATTCGGATGACGACGCTTGTTTTGTATGTTATGTCATCTGATGTTAAAAGTTTTACTTCACTGGTAGTCTTAGTTACTTTGGTTATTTTTCCGATTAGGCCGTTGGTTGTAAGAACAGCCATTCCTTGTTTTAGACCGTTTTTCTTTCCTTTATCTATGGTTATAGTATTAAACCAATAAGAAGAATTTCTTGAGATAACTGTAGCGTTTTCTTTTTCATAGGCGGTTAAGGTGCTGTTTAAAGTAAGGAGTTCTTTTAACTCGGCAATTTCTTTTTCTAAGGATGTGTTGATATTTTTTTGAATGAGATAACTTTCTGTTTGATCAGGATAGTCTTTTGTGGATTGAATGTTAAATTGGCTTATTAATGAAGCGGTTAAATCTTTTAGAGTTTCTTCAATTTTTGTATAAGTTCTATCTTGATTTAGGGATATTGCTAATAGAATCGTTATAATGATTATGATTACGAGGGTTGTTAATTTTTTCTTAGTTTGCTTTTTCATGGGTCCTCCTTTATTATAGTTTTATTTTGTTCATAAAAACTGTAGTAATTATCATGACCGACAATTATATGGTCTATAACTTTAATGCCTTGAATCTTGCCAATATTAGTTAACTGTTCTGTGAAGTTAATATCTGCAATACTTGGTGTAGTATCGTTGGTTGGATGATTGTGAATGCAGATAATATAGGCCGCACTTAGACGATAGGCTTCTTTAAAAACTTCTCTTGGATGAACAATGCTTTCATTGATGGTGCCAATGAAGAGACATTTTTGGGATAGAAGACAATTTCTGTTATTGAAATATAGGGCATAAAAATTTTCTTGTTGTTTATCAATGAATAAATATTTGGTATAAAGAAATATTTCTTTAGCGTTTTTTAACTTTTTTAATGGTTTATTTTCTCTTACATAGAGTCTTTTTCCTAGTTCGATTGTTGCTAGTAATTCTAGAGCCTTTACCTCTCCTATTCCTTTGATTTGAACTAACTGGTTGAAACTTGTATTTTTTAATTCTGAGATGGGATATTCTTTTAATATTTCTAGGGCTAGTTCCGTTACATTTTTGTTTTTGGTACCTGTTTTTAGGATTATGGCAAGTAGTTCTTTGTCGCTTAAATTTTCTGGTCCGACTTGCTTTAGACGTTCTCTTGGTCTTTCTGTTATTGGGATTTCTTTTACTTTGTAACTCATATTCACCTCATTAGTATTATTCTCTTTTTTTTGATGTTTTCCTCACTTTTTTATAATTTCTTCGTAATTTGCGAGAACAACTTCATTAATGGTGATGATTTCTTCTGGATTGTCAGTGCTGTTTAGGAGTAAATCAAATTGAGTTATGTTGCTGGAAAGTTCGACGTTATCTAAGATTACTTCTTTAATGTAGATGGTGTAATTTTGATTTTCATAGACTTTTTTTATTTTTTTAGCATTTTTTATTGATTTAGTTATTCCAACATAAACGTAAAATTTATTATTTTCTTCTTCTGTTATTTTAGATGTTAGATTTTGGGTATTTTCATTTAATATGTCTAAAGATGAGTATGAGCCAGCTTGGAGGAAGTAATATGTTTCTCCTTCAGAAAATGTTGTTTGTAGTGATGTTGTTGCGGTATAGATTTTGGTTCCAAGAAGAATACCAATTGCTAAAAATAATAAACTAACGAGGAATGTTTTTTTCATATAATCACCTAGTTTTATACTAGCAAGATTAGGTGTCGTTTTTTGTCGAGAAAGTGTGTTTTAAAAAGAAATTAATATTTGTTTTTTTGAATTGAACTAAAAAAACTCATCGTGAAGATGAATTTTTCTTATTTAAGTTTTAAGTCTTTTCCGCAGTTTCTACAGAAATTACCTTCCATGTTTTGAGTTCCACAGGCTGGGCAAAACTTTGCTACTGGAATTTTTTCTGGAGTTTGGATGTTTTCTATAGGTGTATTTTGTTTAGATTTAGTAGTAAGAGGTACTGATACGATTTCTTGTTCTGGTACTTCTGATTTTTTTACAAGTTCTTCTAGTTGGTTAGGTTCATCCTTTTTATACATTTCTTTGTATGTTACAAAGGCTATTATGGCGATACCAACTATTAATAAATATAACCAAAATGGAATTCTTGCCCATAGTTCCCATAATTGAATTATGATATTTAAAATTGTAATAACTACTCCACAGTAAAACATTTTTTTATACTCTTCTTCATTGAATGTAATGAAGATAATGATTATTCCTAAAATACCAATATATAGTCCTATTAGTAAGTCTACTGTTGTGATAATGTCTAGAACAATTAAGATTAGGCCCACTGTGCCAACTATGTCTTTAGTACGTTTATCTTTAATGATTAGTTTTAGGACTAGGAACAATAAATATATATAGAATAAATTATTGATAATTGTATTTAAGGTGTGATCTACACTAAATGAATTAACTAGACTATATAATGGAAAGGCTATTGCGATATAATTTATTATTGATAGTTTTGAATCTTTGATAGTTAAAGTTAAGATAATAAAAATAGATAATATTATTAGACTATTCATTGTTGAAGCAATATCATATAATCCTAAAGATTCGATAAATGATACTATATTCGTTAAAACAAATATGTAGAAAACAACGTGACTAGTTGATGGATTTTTACTTTTGATAAATGAATAAATTGATAGAGATAGTAGTATTATTGCAGGAGCTATTTCTAGATAGTTGAAGTTTAATAGATAGGTAAATATCATTGCAATTATTAAGAAAACGTTGTAGTATTTTGTTATTTTTTCAGTTTTACTAAAATGTTTTATTATAGCATATGATAAGGCTGTTAAAGCAAAAGCAAGTAACTCTCCTATGTAGTATACATTTATATTTATAAAGTGGATTATACTCATGTAGGCAATAAATATTACTATTGGTTGATATCTAAAGTCTATTTCATTTATTTCAGTATTTAGACTGTTGATGATGTTGATGATTATGTATATTAATGAAGCAATTAATAAATATAGTGGTGTGTAGGTTGCAAGAACTATAATAATTATGGTTGCAAATACGTTAAAAAGAATTTGATTTGTAATTATGAGAGGTTTATTTTGATTTAGTTTTTGATATTTTATTAGTAATGAGAATAATGGTATTACTGCAAATAATACAAAGACTTTATCAATTGGAAGAGATAATTTTAAGATGCTTATAAGTATTAAAAGATAACTGATGATTAATCCAAAGATGTTTTCTGATGTATTCTTATTTTTTACTAGTAGTAATAACATATTGCAGATATTGATAAGACTGACTATTAAAACTAGTATTTCTGATGCGTTAAAGCATTGTGTTAGAATAAGTGGCCAGTATAGATAACTTATGGTACTATTTACCTCTTTTATTTTAGTTAGTTTTTCTGTATTTGGTAGAAGATTTATTACTAAAGATAGAGTTGTTAAAACTAAAGTTGTGGTTAATAAATCTAGATTAGCATATGTTAAGAGATGATAAAGAGCTATATAAAGAGTTGAATGTCCGATATAGGCATATTCTTTTTCTTGAAATTTGTTGGCAATTATATATAGCATTAGACTTAGAAGAATAAAGGTTATGAAATAGACAAGATTTTTGCCTGCTCCAGAAAAACTAAACCATTGTGAGAAAGTTCCAAAGTAGCCAATTCCTATCCAAGTTAGAAGGAAAAAAGCAAGTCCTAAAATAAAATAGGCTTTGGTTGTGCTAGATATTTTTAATTTTTTTTCAGAAAAAGAAGATAAACCTAGGAATATTAATCCCATTAAAACTAAGGCAACTACTTTTATGAAGTTAGAAATTATTTCCCAACTTGTGGTTGCGAAAAGGACACCAGATATTAGGATCATTGATAATCCTAGTTTTAATAGAAGGTCTATTCTTTTATTTTCAGATGTTGCCTCGATGATTGGTGGCGAATTATTATTAATCTGTTTTACAGAACTGATTTCATTTACGGCAATAAAAAGTAGTATTGCTGATGGGATGTTAAGAAGACATGAAAGGATTGCGATGATTATTAACGATAATTTTTTTCTTTTTAGATCTTCTGGCAGTAGGAAACTGTATGCTAATAATAGTAGTCCTATAATTAGAAATATTGCTCCTATTGGAGTTAGATAATGTATTGTTAGTAGTGAACTGATTAAGTATAAAATAGATGATATTTTAATTATTTTATTGGCATTTGTCATTTTTATTTTCTCCCTATTTTTATATTTTAAGTATAATATATTTGTATTTTTATGTCTAGGGAGTAATGACGAAAAAAGACAAGTTTTGAGGCTTGTCCTTTTATGATTATTTATTTTTTAAGTTGGCTAGTTTTTCTTCTTCCTCGGCTAGTTTTTTACGATCCATTTCTACGATATTAGCAGGGGCTTTATTTACGTAGTTGTCGTTTGATAAAAGTCCTTTTCGACGAGCAATTGATGCTTCTAATTTTTTGATTTCTTCTTCTAGGGCTTTTGTGTCGATTGTTTCTTGTTCGAAGAAGTATGTGATATCAATGTGTGCTGATTTGTAGTTAGTACTAATCATGTTATCTGGGTCATCACTTGTTAGATTTTCTTCTGTTATTTTTAATTGTGATGCGTAGATGTTGATTAAATCTTCACTACTACATTCGAAGTTAACTAGCGCTGTTTTTGTAATTTTATTTGTTGCTTTTAAATTACGGATAGCAACGATATCTTCTAGAACTTTTTCTAGTTTTTCAGATTCTTCTTTATAAACATCTTTTTTGTTATATGTTGGATATGCTGAAATCATGATTGATTCGGCATCTTTGATTGGTAACATCTGATAGATTTCTTCTGTTACATATGGCATAAATGGATGAAGTAATTTTAAGATATCTGTTAGAGTATCTAGAAGAACTGTCTTTGTAGTTTCTGTCATAGATGACTTTGTAAGTTCAATATACCAGTCGCAGAAGTCTTCCCAAATGAAACTATATAATTCTGCACCAACGTTATGGAAATCATATTTATCCATATTTTTAATTGTTGATTTGATTAGTTCATTTTTCTTTGTAAGAATCCATTTGTCGTATAGAGTAAGTTCATCTTTATTAATTTTTCTTTCCTTTAAGTCTTCGATGTTCATTAGAACGAAGCGTGATGCGTTCCATAATTTATTAATAAAGTTCCATGATGACTTAACTTTATCTTCGTCGTAACGTAAGTCCATTCCTGGAGCGGAGTTTGTTGTTAAGAAATATCTTAGAGCGTCACAGCCATAGGTTTCAATTACATCCATTGGGTCTACTCCGTTACCAAGGGACTTAGACATTTTACGTCCTTCTTTATCTCGGATAAGCCCATGGATTAGGCAGTCTTTGAACGGACGTTTTTCTGTGAATTCTAATCCTTGGAAAGTCATTCTGTTTACCCAGAATGGAATGATGTCGTATCCTGTTACTAAAACATTATTTGGATAGTATCTGTCTAGTAGGTCTGTTTTGTCTGGCCAACCTAGAGTTGAGAATGGCCATAGTGCTGATGAGAACCATGTATCAAGGACATCTTCGTCTTGTACCCAACCTTCTCCTGGGCATTCAATTTGTACTTTTACTTCATCGTCTTTGTACCAAGCAGGAATTCTATGTCCCCACCATAATTGGCGTGAGATACACCAGTCGTATGTAATTTCCATCCAGTGATTCATTGTTTTTTCGTAACGAGTTGGGACAAAGTTAACTTTTTCATCTTTATTTTTTTGGTTTTCTAAAACTCGGTCGGCTAATGGACGCATTTTAACGAACCATTGTTTTGAAAGATATGGTTCAACTACAGCGTCACTTCTTTCTGAGTGGCCTACTGAGTGAGTCATTTCTTCTACTTTGATAAGTAGGTCTTGTTCTTTTAGATCTTTTAGTAATTCTTCACGACATTTTTCACGAGACATTCCACAGTATTTACCTGCTTTTTCATTCATTGTAGCGTCTGGATTCATTACTACTACTCTTTCAAGATTATGCCTATTTCCAACTTCAAAGTCGTTAGGGTCATGGGCTGGAGTTATTTTAACCACTCCTGTTCCAAATTCTGGATCAGCATGTTCATCACCAACGATTGGGATTGGTTTATTAACGATTGGAAGAATAACGTTCTTGCCGATTAGGTCCTTGTATCTTTCATCTTTCGGATTAACGGCTACGGCTGTATCTCCGAATAATGTTTCTGGACGTGTTGTTGCTACTTCTAGGAATCTGTCTTCTCCTTCAATGTAGTATTTTAAGTGGTAGAAGGCACCTTTATCTTCTTTATAGATAACTTCTTCTGTTGAAAGGGCTGTCATTTGTTCTGGATCCCAGTTAATGATTCGCTCTCCGCGATAGATTAATCCTTTATTGTATAAGTCGATGAATACTTGGTTAACTGCTCTATTTAGACCTTCATCTAAAGTGAAACGTTCTTTGGTATAGTCTACTGATATTCCCATCTTTGCCCATTGCTCGTGGATTGTTTCAGCATATTCATGTTTCCAAGCCCATGCTTGTTCTAACCAATCTTCACGTTGCATATCACGTGGACGGATACCTTGTTCTTTTAAACGTTTATCTACTTTGGCTTGAGTTGCAATACCTGCATGGTCCATTCCTGGTAACCATAAACAGTCATATCCTTGCATTCTTTTGTATCTGATGATTAAATCTTGAAGAGTTACATCCCAAGCATGTCCTAAATGTAATTTTCCCGTTACATTTGGAGGTGGAATTACGATACAGAATGGTGTCTTATCGCTTTTTTCATCACATTTAAAATAATTTTTTGATTTCCAATTTTCGTATTTACCTTTTTCTACTTCTAAATGATTATATTTTTTATCTAACATATTATTTTCCTCTCTTTCGTATTTTGTTGTAAGTCTTTAATGAGTGCTGGACTCGTACGTGTAACTTGATTGATAGGCTATTATTATAGCCTGTTTGGTGAATAGGTTTCATATAGCCCTCCTTCAAAATAAAAACGAGCATCATCCCAAAGGACGAAAATGCTCGTGGTACCACCTTATTTTATATCTTTCGATATCTTGAAATTTGTAACGTAAATTACTCGGGATTACTTACTACTATTTCTGCAATCATGCTCCATCGCTACCTTCAATACTTATCTTTGTTCATTTACACCAACTCTGAACTCTCTTGGAAAGACTTGAAGTATTTACTCCTCGATTTCTTTGCATCTGGTTATGATTATATAATATTTTTCTTTGTTTTTCAATAATTATTCTTGTTTTTATTCGAGATAATCATCTTCGTCGTCTAGCGCATCCTGTGGAAAAAAGTCTTTTTCTTCTTCGTAATAGTCGTCTTTATAATATTCTTGTTGGTACTCGTCTTCTGTTTGCTCATACTCTTCAGCAATGTCACTGTTTTTTTGACGTTTTTTATTTACGTAGTATGCGCCCGCTCCTACACCTAGAGCAGTTGCGCCAATACCTAAACCGATTGCTAGAGCAGTTGTGTTTGTGTCATTATCGGGTTGTGTTGATACTGTTGTATTACTGTTACTAGTTCCAGGAATTATTTCAGTTATTGTTGATTCTGTTGGAATTTCGGAATCGATAATTTGACTATTATCTGGTTGGGTTGTTGCAGGAGTTATTAGTGAACTTATTTCTTTAATCTTAGTTGAGGTATTATTGGAATTGGATATAAGTCCCGGCTGAAGAAGAGTGCTCTGCTTATTGGCCAAAGTTGATGGTGTTGATTTTTCTGGTAAAGATTCAATTGTCGAGTTGGTTGTTGGCGTTGATGTGGAGTCTTGTTCTGCATTCAAATCCGGGAAAATTGTTGATGATAAATCAGATGTATTTTGTGAGTTATTTTGGGCTGATGATGTTTCAGATGAATTTTGTGAATTGCTTGCAGCAGATGTCGTTACAGTGGTAGTATTTTGCTTGTTCTCAGTTGTTGGTGTAGTTGTTTGAGTTACTACATTAGTTGAAATAGTTGTGTTTTTTGAAGTATTTGTTGAACTTGTAGTTATAGTGCTTGCAGAAAACTGAGTGCTGCTTGTTGAATTACTACTTGTTTGAAGTGTTGATTGGTTTTGACTAGTTACTGCTGGTGTTGTAGTGGTTCGTTCTGTTTGAAGAATTTCAGTTGCTGTGCTTACGACGTGATTTTCACTAGTTGTGGCATATGTGGATTTTATGTTTTCTATATATTTGTTCATATCCACAATATTTGAAGCAATGCCATTTTGGGAAATGTAACTTTGAAACCAAGTTGAAAAGACAGTTGATGAGTCGCTTGATTTGTATTCATCAACCATTTTTATGAAATCCTGGTTATCATTGAAAGAATAGTTTATTGTTCCAAGTGTAAGTGTGGCTGCTTTAAATTGAGTGAGACTACTACTATCAAGATTGTACTGTTCGGCAATGTACTTTTCTCGATCGGCGATTCCTTTTATACGTTCTAGTAGTTCTTTTATTGTTGTTATGACTTCTTTTATCTTTTCAAATTCAATGATACTTTCATAAGAAATTTGTGGTTTGGTTAAGCAAGCAGTTTTTATTGTATTTTCTGATTCAGCAAGGCTTATTTCTAGATTTATAATTATTTTAGTTGCTTCTTCATAAGCAGTTATTCCTTCATTATATCCGGCTTCACTGTAGTCGAATGAGGTGACTGCCGTCGTTGAATATCTTGATAAGTTATAATTTTTGATTATGCTTATTAGATTGTCATCATAAGAATGTGAAGTGGCATATCCTGCAGCAGCAATTTCTTTAACTGATTGGTATGGATCTGTTAGATTAAGGGCATTTGAATACCTTGAATTGCTGGTGATGAAATCGTAATATAAGTTAACTGAGTCTTCAATGCTTGATGTTTGTTCAAATGCGGCGTTGGTGTTGTAAAGGCTGCCATCACTACTTTCTTCTTTTGTTGGAAGAGTTGTCTTGCTTCTATCACTGCCACTCCAGGCTTTAATTCCAAAATCGTTGGCTCCTCGTGATTGGCCCCAACCAGTCTCTAAAATGGCTTGTGAAACTGCTACTTCTGGTAGTACCCAATCTTCACCGGCTGCTACTCTGCGAGAATATTCTTGTTGGGCATAGTACGCCACCTCTTCAACGTAGGCTCTCTTTTCTTGAGAAAGTTTTAATAGTGGATCGCCCGCTTCATATTTGCTTGCGTCTCCATCAAATACTGAGTTACTTGACATAATGAACCTCCTATTCCTTTATCCAATCACCATAGTTAAGTGGGTCACCTGGTAATTGTTCATACTCACTCATTAAATTTCTATATGTTGAGGCTTGGGCTTGATATTCTTCATTATCACTATTTACACAATGGTAGTATAGTTTTTCATATTGTTTGAGAATGTTATAGTTTGTGTTAAGTTCTGTTAACCAATTGTTTATTTCTTCTGTTTTTGTTTGGCACGTTGAAAAAAAGGTATTTATATTTTCTTCGCTACTTTCAAGAGACGTTGTTATTGTTTTTGTCAATGTATTAAAAGCCTCTATATCAACGAATCCTAGAGGCTGGTTGTTTATAGCAATAAATTTTGTACCGAAACTGCTTTCTAGTTGCTCTAGGTGCTTGTTAAAATTTGTAAGTGCTGTTTCGATGTCGCTTTTTAATGTGTTAAACTCATTTTTTACTGTTGTTTCCGTTGGAGTGACATCAGCGGCTTTGTATGTTTGTGTTGAATTAAAATAGTATTTTTTATCTGTTGGTTGATCTAATTTTGGTAAATTGTCTTTCCCGTATGTATTCATATATACCTCCTACTTTTTTATTTTAAAGTATCCTTGACTTCTGAAATTTTTTCTATGAATGTTTTGTGTTCTTCATCTTTATATCCGTGATAGAATATTTTATCGATTTGTTCATGATTGAATAGTAAAATTCGTCTGGAGTCTACTAAACCTTCTGGATAAGGTACTCCGCTGTAGTCGTATATTTTACTGTCTTTTATTTCTAGTTCGGTAGGAATATAACCAATAATCATGATTCTTTTTAAGCCGTTTTTTAATAACACTATTGTTCCTATCGGAAGTAATTGTTTCTGCATAATTATCTCCTTATCTGAATACTTTTCTTTGTTTAGTAAACCGCTGTGCTTTGGGACTACTATTCTACTTTTTTATTATATCATATTAATTTGATTAATTCTTCTAAGTTTTTCAGATTATTTTACTTTTTTATGTTAGAATCATATTAGGAGGTATTTATGGCAGAGTTAAAGAAAAATATTTTAGGAAATAAACGAGCAGGTTATTTGAGCTGGGATGAGTTTTTTATGGGAGTTGCGAAGTTGTCGGCCGGAAGAAGTAAAGATCCTTCTACACAAGTTGGAGCGTGCATAGTTAGTAGAGAAAATAGAATTTTGTCTATTGGATATAATGGGACTCCCAATAATTTTAGTGATGATGACTTTCCTTGGAATCGAGATGGAGAGTGTCGTAATGAAACAAAATATCCATATGTCTGTCATGCAGAACTTAACGCGGTTTTGAATTATGCCGGCAGTCGTCGAGATTTAGTTGGTGCCAGAATTTATGTCGACTTATTTCCGTGTAATGAATGTGCTAAAATAATTATTCAATCTGGAATTTCAGAAGTTATTTATTTATCTGATAAATATTGTGGAACCGATGAAAATGTTGCATCAAAATTATTGTTTGATAATTGTGGTGTTTCTTATCGGCTATTGGGAGATGCGTCTCAGAAAATAATTAAGGTGTCTCTTAGACCAGATGAGGGAATTGAGTATGTCGAAAAGTAATTTTTTAATTACTTTTTTTGTTGCAATGAAAAAAGATTACTCGGCAGTAACCTTTTCTACTTCTTTGTATGTTTGACCTTTTAAATCAATGACGGCCTTTTTGATGGTTAAATTATTTTGAAGTTTTCCGGAATCTTGGTTAGCAATTTTCTCTTGGCTAGCAATTTTTTCAATGTTATCCCAACCATCGATTACTTTTCCAAAAGCAGCATACTGTCCATCTAGGTAGTCAGCAGTTCCTAACATAATGAAGAATTGACTTCCTGCTGAATCATATGACTGACTTCTTGCCATAGAAACAATGCCTTTTTCATGTTTTAAATTATTTTCATATCCGTTGGCAGTAAACTCTCCTTTTATTTGGTAGCCTGGTCCACCAGTTCCTTGGCCATCTGGGTCACCACCTTGTAAAACAAAACCTGGTACAAGTCTGTGAATTGTATTTCCGTCATAAAAACCACTTTTTACTAGTGATATGAAGTTATTAACTGTATTTTCTGCTATTGATGGATATAATTCAATAACAATTGAGCCATAATTTTCTATATACATGGCTACTACTGGATTTTTAGTGTCATATTGTTCTAAATTCATTTCATTTCCCTCAATTTCATAATTTATATTTAATAATTCTTCTGTATATGTTATTTTTTTATCTTTTGACTTTGAAATTATTAAGGCAAAGATTAAAATTAAAAGTATTCCTACAATTACTATCATCATGGTGATAGTTGCTTTTTTTTCGTTGTTCATTTTAATGTTCCTTTTCTAATATGTCTCTTGCTGCTACTAATCCGGTTGCGGCTGCGGTTACAATGTTTCCTGCTTTTCCTGCTCCGTCTCCAATGAAATAAATGTTGTCATTTTCTAATTTAAAATGATTATCTGTTTCTATTTCGTTAGAGAAAAATTTAATTTCTGGACCATATAGTAATGTGTCATCATTGGCAACTCCAGGAATTATTTTATCTAATGTTTCTAAACCTTCTAAAATATTTGAGATTATTCTATGTGGTAATACTAAGGCTAAGTCTCCTGCTACACAATCTTTTAAAGTCGGCTCAATAAAACCTTTATTTAGTCGGTGCCATTCGCTTCTTCTACCACTCTTTAAATCTTTCAGTGATTGAATAATCGGTTTTCCATCACCTAAAACATTTGCTATACGAGCAATTGATTCTCCATATAATCTAGTATTAGTTACAGGCTCTGTTAGATTAACCTTGGAAATAAATGCAAAGTTTGTATTGTTACTTTTTGTATCTTTCAAAGCATGGCCATTTACACAAATAAAACCATAGTAATTTTCTTTGGCGACAAAGCCGCCTGGGTTTGTACAAAACGTTCTGATTTCGTCTCCATATGTGCTTGTTTTAATAAAAATGGTTGGATCATAGATTATATCTGTTATTTCTTGCATAATTTCTTTTCTAACTTCAACTCTAACTCCAATTTCAATACTTTGTGACAGGTATGGTATATTATATTTATCGGCTAATTCTTGAATCCATTTTGCACCTGTTCTTCCTGGTGCTACAATTACTTTATCAGCCTTTAAAGTAGAAGTTTGCTTGCCTGTCAAATATGTTATTTCATGGTTATGTTCATCAATAGTTTTGATATCTGTAACATCTGCTCGCTCTATTAGTTCTACTCCGTTTTCTAGTAAATAAGTACAAATGCCATCTATATATTCTGGAAGGTGATCGCTTCCAAGATGTTTTTGTTTTATGACTAATAACTTAGCACCTGCTACAGCAACTTTTTTCTTTATTTGATTGGCTTCTTCGATGTTGCTTGGATATACTTCGGCATCCATTTTAAACTTATTGAATATTTGTTCTGTTTCATCAATTAATTTGTTGGCTACACTTTCTGGCATATATTTGGTTAAGTCACTCTTGCCAAGTCTTGGAATAAAGTTTAATTTTCCATCTGAGAAAGTTCCCGCACCACCATATCCTGCAAGTATCGCGCACGGATTACAATTTTGGCACGGAATTCCATTTTTATTCATAGGACATGTTCTATTTTTGACTTTGAAGCCCTTGTCTAGTATGGCTATTTTTAATTTTTTATTTTTGTTTATAAGTTCGTACGCTGCAAATAATCCGGCTGGTCCAGCGCCTATTATAATTATGTCATATTTCATATTATCACCCTTTTCATTTTATCATATTAATGTATATTTTTACTATCAAAATTGTAAACAAGTTTTTTCTCACTAGTATATTGAAGGATATTTTGCTAAAATATAATTGGTGATAGTAGAATGACTCGTGAAGAATTAAATCAACATAAACAACAAGAAATTATTAATGAGCAACGAAGAAACAAGAGAAAAAAAATTACAATTTTTGCTTTTAAAATGTCTTTTCTGTTGGTTATTTGTGTATTGGCTTTTTATTTTTATACTACTTATGTGTCGACTCGGGTTTTGGAAGTGAAAGAAAAGCGTATTGTGAATGAGAAATTACCTGATAGTTTTAATGGTTTGAAAATCATTCAATTTTCTGATTTACATTATGGTACAACCGTTTTTTATGATGAGGTTAAATTGTTGGTGGAAGAAATTAATTCGCGGAAGCCAGATATTGTTGTTTTTACTGGTGATTTAATTGATGTTAGTTATGAATTGCAGACTGATGAACAAGAGAAGTTAATTAAACTACTGAAAAAAATTGAAGCTAAATTAGGTAAATATGCTGTTGGTGGTGAAGAGGATGGTGAGATTTTTTCTGTAGTTATGAAGCAAAGTAATTTTGATGTTTTGGAGAGTAGTTATGATCTTATATACAATGATGATAGTAAGCCTATTTTGTTGGTGGGGCTCGGTAGTAAGTTGAACGGAAATTTGGATGTCGGTGAGAGTTTTTCTTATTTTGCTGATTCTACTCATAATTCTGAAATATTTACGTTAACTATTTCCCATGAACCTGATTTGATAGATGATGTATTGAATAATTATTCTACAGATTTATTTTTGGCCGGTCATTCACATAATGGTAATGTTAGAATACCTTATATTGGTGCATTGTATAAATTTGATGGTGCTGAAAAATATGACCAGGCTTATTATAAAATTGGAAATACTGAACTTTTTGTGTCAAGTGGTATCGGCACTAATGGGCCTGGATTTAGGTTGTTCTGTCGACCAAGCATTAACTTCTTCAGAGTTTCTAATATATAATTTTTTAATTTTGAGAAGATTGATTCATCTTCTTTTTTTTCTGTCTTCTCATATATATTTACTTTTCCAATTAATTCGTCTGCTAGTTTTATTTTTATAATACCTTTTTTTCCTGATTGTTCTTTTTTGTTTAGCAAAACAATTTCTGTAGTTATTTTCTCTTTTTCAGAGTCTTTTAACGGATATATGAAATTCTCTTTTACATAAATATTTCCTACGATATTTTGATTGTCTAGTTTTAGATTGTTTTTATCTATAATTTTGTAGTTTTTATAAGTTGCAAAAGCATAGTTGTATAATTCTATGTGGGTTTCATATTCATTTTGATCATTTAAGGTTACAATAGTAATATTTTGTGTCCCTTTTGTGGCTGTAGTTACAAGTGTCCTTCCTGCGCTAGGTGTGTATCCATTTTTTCCTCCTGTACAATATTCGTATGTTGTTAAAAGTTTATTTCTGTTGTACCATAGATAACTCTTATTTTTGGTTGATGTGGTATATTTTGTTGTGTTTGATATTTCTTGATATGTTTTATTCATATTTGCGTAGCTGGATAAAAGAGCCATATCATATGCAGTTGAGTAGTTTGTTGTGTCGTCGTCAAGTCCATGAGAATTTTCAAAAGTTGTGTTTAACATGCCTAGTTGTTTGGCTTTCTCATTCATCATTTTTACAAAGTTTTCTTCAGTTCCACCAATATATGTTGCTAAAGCAATTGCGGCATCATTTCCGCTCCTTAGGAGCAGTCCATATAGCAAATCAATAATTTTCATTTTCTCTCCAACTTCTATATAAATGTTAGTTCCATACATTGTTAATATCTCATTTCCTATAATTATTTCTTCTGTTATGTCAGCATTTTCTAAAGTCAAGATTGCGGTCATAATCTTAGTTGTAGATGCAATAAGCATTTTCTCATTTGCATTTTTTTCATATAATACTCTTCCAGTATCCATATCCATTATTACGCTTGATTTTGATGTGTCTTTTGCTATAGCTATTACTGGCATATATATTATAAATATTATTACTAATAAAAGGATATATTTTCTTGACATAGTTTCACCTATTTAATTTTATTAAAAAAGATTGTTTTTATTAATATTTTAAAGAAATAAATTTTTTTTCGCGAATAATAATAATGAGGTGATTTTTATAAAAACTAATTTTCAGGAATTAAAAAGTAAAATTGATATAGTTAAAAACAAACGATGGATTAGAATTCCTAAAAGAGGATATGGTGAAGTCGGACTGAAGTTTGAAGAGGAATTGAATTTGAATAATAATAGTTTTTCTGTTCCTGATTTTAATGGAATTGAAATTAAGGTAAAGAGAATTACGTCTGATTATCCTATTACTATGTTTAGCTGTACCTGTGATGGTCCTGAATTTTTTGAAATGAAAAGGATTGTTCAGAAATATGGTGCCAATTCTTCATCTAAACAAAAAAACAAAGTTCTTTTCATAACTTTGTCATGTTCAAAATATTCTAATTGGGGAAATTTTTTAAAAATGAAATTAGAAGTTGATAGGAGTGATAATAAAGTTTATATTGTTATTGCTCATTCTAACGGGAGAATTATTGAAAAGAAGGCTTACTGGCATCTTTCTACGTTAGATGAAATTATGAAAAGGAAAATGCGTTATCTTTGTTTTGTTACTTATGACACTATTTATAGTGGTAAGGCAAGGTATGCTTGCTTTTTAGATGATAATTATCTTATCTATAGTGGGTTTAATAAATTTGTTGAATTGTTAGAAAGGGGCGATATTGTTGTTAATATCAAGTGTGGAATTTATAAGGATGGCACCAAAGCAGGAAAATTGCATGATCACGGAACTTCATTTCAGATAGTTAAAAGTGCACTTTTTGAATTATATGATCATTTTGTCTTTGACTCTAAAATAGAATAATTATTTTACTGTTTTTTGTTTGAATATAAAATAGTTTTACATAAAAGGTGCTTTTATTTTTAAGAATCAATGTTAGAAAACATTTTAACCCCAGATTATCTGAGGGCTTTTGTTATAAAAAAAAGCGTTAAATACAACGCTTAAAATCAAATGGTCGGGAAGACAGGAGAAGAAAAAACACTTGTTATTCAATTAAAATCATTGATATATAAAGGTTTTTATTTGCATTGATTTCTATACATTTATAGTCATTTGTGTAAAAGTATTATATTTTTATTAGGTAAAATTTAGTTACTATTAATGTGCCAATACTGGTATTAAATTATGAATTGTATACATCTAAAACAAAAAATGAATAGAACTATTTATTGTAAGAAAAGTAAAGAATTAATTCATATATCAAAATGTAGCAATTGTAAATTAAAAGAATACAAACAAATTACATCATTACAACAAAAAAAAGAATACAAAATGAAAAACAAATCTTCTAAACTTGCTAAATTAGAAAAGAGCAGATTTAGTGTTTTCACTGATAATTTAGATAAGTGTTATTTTTGCGAAAATAAAAAAGACCATCTTCACGAGGTTTTTGCCGGTCGTAATCGACAAAACTCTATGAGGTATGGATTTGTATTACCTCTTTGTGAAAAATGTCACAGAAAGTACCAAAATGATGCATTATTTAATCATAGATGGTATATCATATGTCAAAAATACTTTGAATCTAATATTGGTACTAGAAATGACTTTATAAATATCTTTAGAAAAAGTTGGTTATAAAAAAACAACCCAGGATTAATTCCTGGGTTTTATCACGTGACTATTTGGATAGACTTATAAGTTCATCGATCATATCTTCTCTTCGCTATCCGCATTATTAATATATTACCATTATATTTTTTTATGCATTATTTTAAAATGTTTTTTAGCACTTTATTAAATGCTTTTAATATTTTTGCTCGTTCTGTATCAGATAATACAACTTTTTGTTTTGATACGGGATTCTTATATTGTGATTCAAGTCTATTTATAGAAATCGTTCTAAATTGTTCCATTAAAATCATTGAATCTGTTTCTTTTATATAATATAAATGAGGATATTTTAATGCAGCTACGTTCCTATTATTAAAGTCATCTAAAGTTTTGAAATGTTTTTCTTTAGGACTTGTTAAAGGTAAACAAAATAACATATTATTTGTTGATGGAATTTCAAATATAATACCTAAATGTTTACTCTTTAATTCTGGATGAAATGTTCTACCAAAATTAATATGATATACGCATCCATTTACAATTGCTTTTTTTCCCATTAAAATACCTCCCTGAATACAAAAATAAAGAAAGAAGCAGAAGCTTCTTTCTCAACTGAATAGACTTACACATTCATCGCATGACGCTTCTTGCTGCTATTCGCTCAATGTACACAAATTTGATTGTCTAACATGTTCATCGATTACTCTTCTCAATGCAATCAACATTGTATAATATCTGAAGAAAGACTTCTTCAAGATATGTGTTGCATATTATAACACATATTATACAAAAAGTCAAATAACAAACTTTTTTAGAAAGTTTTTGATGACTTCTGTAATTAAATTGTATATCAGTTTTTTTTCCCTGACAAGAACTTTTTTACTAAAAAATGTAAATTTTTTCACAAAAAGTATATTTTTTTAACATTTTTTAGTATTTTTTCTATATTTTATGCACAAAAATACTTTATTGCTTCTTTTTTATATATTTTCTTTTTGATATCACAATCTAATATTGCAAAATACTTATTGCCTTTTTGTTGGATCATAATACTAACAAGATTAGTATTATAAACTTGGTTAAATTCTGCTACTTGTTGTTCATTTAAAATACAAGTTCTATACATATAATCCCTCCTTTCGTGAGTGATTATTGCATAAAAAAAAGAGTACTGCAAACCGTTAATTTAACGAATCTACAGTACTTTTATTTTTAATTAATAAAATTATCCTAAGTACAATTTTTGATTTTCTTTTAATTGAATTGCATAATAATCAAGTTTAGTACTTTCAAAAATCAATTTAGGAGCATTAGCTAATTTTTCTTTTAATGCTGCAATTTCTGCATATGCTGCATCTAGTTCTTTTTGCAGTTCTTCTGCAGAGTCCGGTTTTTCTTCATTTTGTCCACTCTTATCCGGACTTTTTACTTCTAATAGTTCCATCCATTCTTCCGAGAATGCAAACCATAAATCATTTTCAACTCTAAACCATTCATAATCTCCCGCTGATGCTTTTTCTAGAATGTTATATATTCCAGGAATAATATGTCCTAAAACTTCTCCATTTGGCGTTTTTCTAGCTCTCAGTACTATTGTTTCATTAAATACTCTTACTTGCTCAACCAATTCATTTCTTTCGACTGGCGTTCCCAGTTTCTTAACTTCTGTTTCTTTTATATTTCTAAAATTATATCCTGCAAGTTCTTTTACAGTATAACTATCATCAATCCATAAGCATTCCTCAACACACTTTCCGTTATTGATATCCCACGATCCATTATCATTATGCCAACCTGTTCCACTAAATTTACCTTTTCCACACTCTATATGGCAGTGGTTTCCAGTCGCTTGACCTTTAGTTCCTTCAGAATAAAATATTTCATTTTGCTTAATAACTTGTCCAACATGCAAATGTGAAACATCATTACAATGAGCAAACAATATGGTCATATAATCAATAGTTCCATCTGGATATTCTACTGGCTCAATACTTTCAAGCCATACCTCATTAGCATCTTGTGGATAAATCTTTTTTATTGTACCTGTGAACGGAGCACTTAGGCCACTTATTCCACCATCTTGGCTTGCTTCATCAAATGCATAATTTCTCTTATGGCTTCCTATTCCGTGGCGCTGAGTAATCCTAATAATCTTACTAGGATACATTGGCTTTTCCATATTATTCCTCCTCAATTTCAATAATGTTTTGTTCAGCTATTGTTATTGTGTTTTCTTCTGTTTTTTCTGCTACTGGAACTTTGACATTTAATATCTTTATTAATTTGCTAACATCTTGAGCACCATAATAAGTAATTCCAGAAACAAAAATCATTCTCATTGCATCTAACAAGTTTACATTTTGATTATTAATGTTAATAACCATAATATCTTTTGTTAGGTATGCACAACCTAACATTGCACCTACTCCTAACACCACTCCACCAATCTTTAAAAGACCAGATAACATTTTCTTTTTATCAAATTCATCCTTCAATGTTGCTAAATTTGTTCCCAATAAAAAATTAGCAACCATTGCAGCTACTAATCCAATTAATAAATCTATCATTTTTATTTCCTCCTATTTTAAAATTAATCCCATTATTGCTGCTACTAATACTGCAATTATTCCTGTTATTACTGCATTTTTTGCATTAAATATTAATTTATTTGGTTCTTTATGATGATATTCATCTATATTAGATCTAATATTAGATATATCATTTTTTACACTGTTTTTAATATCTGATATATTATCATTCATATAGTTCATTTTTTCTGCCATGACTTTAACACTTGATGATAATTCATATACAACATTAACAACTTTTTCTAAAGAATCAATTCTCCTATGAGCAGATTTTACACTTCCGTCTATTCTTCCTAGTTCTCTTTCCATTTTTAGGAATTCTTCATTATCCATTTTTACTCCTTTCTTATTCTATTTCAACCGTTTCACTTTCTGTATAATAGATTTCAACTGTTCCGCTTGCATTTGCAACATAATCGTAGTTAAACATTGCATATAATATTCCTGTTTCTTGATTATAATAAGTTGTAATTGCCTGTGTGGTTCCAGTAGATTTATTAGGATAGCAAAACGGAAAATCATAACTGTTTCCTTCTACATTGACCGAAGCAAAATATCTTCGTCTGATTGCATTTTTTGGAATTTCACAAATTGGATACCATGTTTCCACATTAGGTCCTAACGTGAAATTAGAGATTTTACACCATTCTTCTTTATCATCAATTTTTCGTCCTGTTTTTTTAGCTTCGTAATCACTATATATTAAATATCTAACAGAGTCGTTTAATTCGACAATGTCAGCAATTAAATAATCAATATCTGTCTGTTCAACTTTATCTAAGAGTTTTGAATTGACTTCAACTAAAAGATTATCTACATATTTTTTATTTATTAAATGTGCGTCATCTGTGGGAACTTCTGTGCACTTCGGCAAATAATATGAAAAGGTATATGTTCCGGTAATATTGGCACCACTTCGTTTTGCATATGGACTTGTTACAGTACGTGATTGAAAAAAAATTCCAGAAGGTAGTGTACTGTCTTTTAAAACAAAACATAAATCCAATCCTGAATCTACACAATATCCAACGCATTCTTTTTCTTCTGCTTCTACTATATTTTTTATAATAATCAATTCTCTAAAATGAATTTCTCTATAATTAACACTTGTACAGTCTAAAGAAGCTTTAGCATATAAAGTAATTTGTCCAGATTGAGCAGGAAAAAGATATATTCCCGGAATACGTTCTGCAAATATTATTGGCTTAGAAGTTGATGTTCCTACTCCACTTTCAAGATATACATATTTTAGTCCTTCTCCTTTTGGTATACCAAAATTTAAAAGTGGTTCTTCATCTGTACCACTTCTTGTTACCGTTGCATTTTCATTGGATTCTAAGGTTGCTACTGTTCCTATTTGGATACTTGGTGTTTTACCAGGGGCACCTTTTAATTCATTTTTCTGTTCTTCAGTCAAATTTTCAAATTCTACATTGCCATCAGTTCCTCGTGGTATGCCAAAATCAATAATTGGTTCTTCATCTGTACCGCGGATTGATGCAGTAGCTTCAGTTCCAGGCTCTAAAGTTGTTACTGTTCCTATTTTTATTTTTGGGGTTTTACCAGCAGGTCCTTGCGGACCTACATTAGAAATTTCAGCTTCTATATCCGCTTCATTGGTTTCGATTTCTGCTATTAATTCAATTGTATTCTCAATTTCAATCATTGGTCATTACTTCCTTCCGGATAAACAATAAACTTCTTTGGACCATCGTCATCATATCCTAATATTGTATTGTCATCGTTTATTGCGATATCATATTGGTATGTTACTGGTTCTGAAATTAGTTCCCCAATTGTAGTATCATCTTTTGATAAAGAAAAAGTAACTGAATCAGTTTCTTCAGTTACTTCTATTATTTTTCTTATTGCAGGCTCTTCTTCAGCAAAATTTTGCTTAACTGAAAGAACAACTTTATCCCCTGCATTAAATTTTTCAAACTCTCCTGTATTCTTATTTTTTTTGCGAACAGTAATACTCCCCTTGTTTCCACGATTGCATTTTATAATAGTTGGCTCTTTTTTGTCTTGTTTAAACATTTAAATATTCCCTCCTTTTGGATCAATATATCCTAATATATTTATTACAGCTCTTGCCATTCCTGTTTTTGAAACAATATCATTATCTGTTGTTGGTAATTCATCACCAGTTCTTATTATTAATTTTGTTTTGCCAGTTCGATTCAAATAAGACTTTATATTAAATGTTGTTTTCTTTTCGATACTGGTTCCTTCTGTATTAGCTGGATTCCACGATGTTTCTCTAAATGCATTTTCTATTTCTTCTATTTCAGAGCTTAAAAATTCCATTCTATATTCATTAGCAAAAGCCATGTATAGTTTAAAATTGTTTTCGCTAATCATTTTGTATAATCTAATATTTCTTGAATAACCCCATTTATCTGTTGATGCTTGTGTATCTGTATCCCAATAATTCCAATACACAGGAGTATGAAATACAGTTATATATGCGGATACTACATTAAAGTTATCTGGTAGATCAACATCAAGAGCTAAATCAGAATTATCGATTGCTGTTCCCGATACGGTGTAATACTTATTAAATCCTAATAAGTCATATCCGTTATATCTACCTGAAGAAACATACTGAAGATTAGTTAATAATTTTTCAGAAAGAATAAGAATTCCGGCTTGTGAATAGATATTAGCTTTCAATGATAATTCATCAGTGATTCTGTCAAAATCGCTACTTAAAAATTCAGTATTTGTATTTTTTGCTCTAAAGAAATCATTAAGTTGAGCACCTGAATATAATTGAATATCATCAACATTATTAATTCTCCAAATGTCACCTTCAGTATAACTATCCGGTCTTTTTAAAAATATATTTCTATGACCAGTTACAGAATCAAATATTATTGTCGTAACATTTATCTCTTCCCAAATATACTCGTTGTCTATTAGAGAATAGATATATGTCTTATATGTATTTAAGTTTTGATAATAATCTCCTAAATGCATATCTTTTATTTCATTACTTTCCCAATTTAATGATGGATCATCATATTGGCTAAATGTTTCTATCTTGTTATCAGAACTATCTATTAGTTTTACAGATGATAGAAATAGAAAATTATTTGAAATTATTTCGTTGGTTGTCTTATCGTATATTAGTGTCCAATCTGACATATTAAAAGAGCCGATTTCTCGGCTCTTCTTACATTTGTATATCTTATCATTAGTTGTCCAGGTATCACCCTCATTATATGGTGGAATTGGAGTACTACCATAATTTTTACAAAAGTTTATAATCTGAGATTCACTATCAGTAACATTTGTTATTGAATTTCCTAATAATTTTTTCAAATAACCAAATGTTATGTTTTCATTATCATATTTAGGAGTATAATTTTGTCCCATTTATTCCCCTCCTTTAATAAAGACTCTCAAATATTTTCTTCTTTTCATTGGCTGAAATGTTTAATCCATTAATATATGTATACATTGCTTTCTTAGTCGATGAATTAGTATATCCAGCTACTTTGAATAAGACTATTTTTTGCTTAGAATTTAAGTCCATATTATTAATATATCCAAACATTTTATTTTTGCGAACTTTGTTTTGGTTTCTATACTTGCTATTAATTGTATCTTGGTATTTAATAACTTTGAAATAATCGTCAATATCAATCTTGAAAGTATCCAAAAGTAGTTTTTCGTTTTCACTACTATAATCTTTGCTATATAAATAATATTTAGTCTTGTCATCTAATTTAGATGATTGTAGATAATCAATTATCTTAATTTTGCTAAATTGAGAAGTATAATCCTCTTGATACTCTTTTCTTTTTTTATAATAATCAACTAAAGTATCACAATTTATGTTATATGAATTTAATTCATCTAAGAATCTTTCTCTATTTTCATAATTTAAACCATAAAAGAACTTATAAGTTTCTTCAGAATTTGAGATTTTCTCTAAATCCTTAACTGTAGTTTTCTTTTCAGATGAACTTAATTTAGATAATAGATAGTTTTTTTCTTTTTTGGAATAGTTACTATTCATTATTGCATATGCTTTTTTACCTGAAGCAGTTCCTGAAATTGGATCTCCGTCTTCATCTTTATCTGACTTAATATCTGATAATTCTCTTAAATGATCTCTATATTTACGGTAATCACTTACAGAAATATCTAGTGATTCTATTTCCTTTTGTGATTTTTCATCTAAAGGAAGATATGCATTATTGAAATATTCTCTAGCATTTTTACTAGAATATTGTCCAAAAAGTACATTTTGAATGACTGATAATGGATCTTTTTCTGCTTCAAATCTTAGTTTTCCTGTTGATGTATAACTACCTTTAATTTTTTTGTCATTTGCGTACATTGCGATACCTTCATTAGTTTTCTTTAATTGTCCTCCACCAAAAGGTAACACTGTATAGTAAAGTAATTTTTTTGCTTCATCAGCGACTGTGCTTTCTCCTTTTATAACATTTAATGGATTAGCAACACTAGAAATAGGTAATCTTCCTCCGCCAACTAAACTTCCAACAAATGGAATATCTTGAGTTATATTTTCTAGAATTTTTGTTGACTTTTCTTTAATATCTAGATTCTTATTAGTTGCTGTACTATAAATCTCTTCTATCGTATCAGCTGGACTAAATGCTGATTTACGTCCCACAACTTTTTCTGTAAGTTGGTTATATAGCCATGCTCCAATAAACATTTTTATAAATCCACCAATTAGTTTATTTAGTCCTTCATCTTTAAGATCTCTAGGTAAATCTTTAAACATATATCCATATTGATTATTAACTTCTAATTGAAAAGCAGTAAACATTCTTATTAATGGATTCTTAGAATTAAATGCAGTAGGCATTTCACCTTTTGTTCTACCAGCGATTAAATCTCTGGCAAATTCATCAGCATTTCTCATTGCATTGTATTCAGCCATTCCTTTAGAAATATTTTCATAATACTTCCCTCTAACGATTGCATTTGATGTAATTGAATCTATTCCTTCAAACATAAAGTTTGCTTTATTAGATAATTTTTCTAATTTTGTCTTATATAATCTATCTGCAGCATTTAATCTAGACGTTAAAAAAACAGATTTTGTTTCAAATCCATCTGAAGTATATTGATTTTTAACAGCTTCTTTTAGTCCTTTTAATAAGTACTTTGTCTTAACTTGTGATGTCGCTTGTGTTATTGGTATAAAGTTGGTTATAGCACTACCAAAATTTAAACCTACCATGTTTGCTGATAATCTATTACTAATGTTTTGCATAACACTATATACTTTTCTATTAGTTAATGATTCCATTGTTCTATCAAGACCTGACTTTTTATTTGCTATTCCATTTGTATAATCTCTTAATTCTGTAACTAAATTATTCATTGGAGTTATGTATTTAGCATAAATCTTATCTATTTTTTCTTGTTTTTCTTCAAATGTTAAAGAATTATCATAATGAATTTCATCGATTTGAGCTTGTACTCCACTATCTGAATGTTGATATCTTATTTCGTTTTCTAATGCACGTAATTTTTGAATATCTTCAGTAAAGTAGATTGTTTCCATTGCTCCACGAATGTAATTATCAAATCCTTGTAATGCATTGTAGTCTGTGAATTTTCCTTTTCTTCGTTGAGAAAAAGAAGTCCAAACTTTTCCTGGTTTAAACATTTCAGTTATACCTGCTATATCTGTAGGAATACTATTATCTTTAAACTTCCATCCCATCTTTTCAAGGAATTTTCCTATTGTTGAATTAGGACTTTCACCCGTAAAATGTGGGAAATATCCTTTTCTATATTCGATTTCTTTATAACCTTGTTCTTTTAAAACACTATTTATTCTAGGAAAGACTTCGTCGTAAATACCTCTAAATACCTCTACAGCCTCTGAAATCTTTTTGTAGTCCAATTTGTTAGTCTCAATGAATTCGTCGATTTGAGGCCCAGTTACTAACGTTTCTGGGTTATATTTGTATTCGCCAAACATTTGAACTGCAATTGATTCTTTTTCATTTAGTTTTAATTTCTCAATTTTAGAGTTATAAGACTGAATATCTTTTTGCATTTGACTGTTATGTTTAAAGATAGGTTCAATAAAGTTTGTATACATTCTTTCTCCATCTGCTTTTCCCATAACATCATAAAAGTTTCTTTTCATAGTATTTACTTTATAACTTAATCCCATTTTTTTATCATTCCAGGAATCAGAGTTCTCTAAGAAACTTTCTGCAAATTCTCTATATTCTATTGTCTTTTCTTTTCTAATTTCTTTTGGTGATATTGAGATACTATTAATTAGATCATCAATATTATCTTCATTCTTTATAGAATCATATATATATTTAGCAGCTTCATCAAGTACTTTATCATCTAAATGATACTTTTCCACTAACGTAATGTCTTCATCCATAAACTCAGATAATCTATATAATTGATCAACTTCATTTGCTATATCTTTGCTAAAGATACTAGGATATTGTTCTGTTAATTCTGTATAAAATGAATCAATAGATATTCCATCATTCTTTAGTTTTAATTTATTAAAGTTACTTTTTCTAAAGAAATTATAATCTGTTAGATTTTTCTTAACATAATCATCAACTTTTAAATCTGTACCTCTTATATGTCTTTTAATTTCTTTTAATTCATCATTGATATATTCAATTCTTTTTTCACTGAATTTTTCCTTAATATCCTTTCTTATGGTTTCATAATTGGGATTACCATAGTAGTCAGTGATTAATTCTTGAAATTCTTTCTTCTGATTGTAATTATCAAATTCTAAAATCTTAGCAGCATTTTTAGTAATATACTTTTTAGATTTTTCTTTTTCTTTTTCATATTTTTTAGTGATTTTATCTGTTTTTTTATCAAGTAGTTTTTGTTCTGTTGAAACATTATCTTTTTTACGAATATTATTTAATTCTGTTTTTGTTCCAGTTGATTTATAATTATTCTCTATATATTCGTCCCACAAACTATTTGATTCTGCAGAATGTTTTATATCACTATTATTGTTGTTCTTAGTTGTTTTTTCTTTAAATTTGTTTACATTTTTTTCGTTTTGTGGTATATTATTAGTACTAAGAGATGTTTGCTCAGCACTTGACTGGGTGAATATCTCTTTTATTTTGCCTTCTTTTAATAGATTATCTAAATAATTAGATTTTGTTTCTAAATAAGAAGATTTAATCTTATTAAAATCAATTTCAACTTGGTTATATTGTCCTTTACTATTAATTTCTACTGGAACAATGGATCTTTTTCCTTCTATTTCAATTGGTGTAACAACAATAAAATTATCATTAGAATATTTTCCTTTTTCAGTATATTGATATATTGCTATTGGATTATCCATAGAATTAATAATTTCTAAGTATTTTTTTACACCAAGGCCATGATAATGTTTATTTTTTACACTGTATCCTAATTTTTTTGCTTCGGCTTCTGTCAGAATATTTTCTCTAACATGTCCACTTCTTTCTAACATAGGTAAATCTTTAATACCATAGTCAACTAATGACTTAATTGTATTATCTTTTAATTTAACAAATTGCCTTGGATCTTTTTCTGCTTGTTCTCTGGTTTGTTTAACAACTTCAGAAACTTCTTGTAAAGCATTTTTACTTAATGAAAGTTTTTCGTCATTCTTTAAATTTTCTTTTGTGGTATTAACATCAGCTTGTCTATATGCATTTTCCCACTTACTTTTTAAATTGCTAATAAATAAAGATTCTTTAGAATTACCAGTTATCTTGTTTGCTAAAGAAACAATAGAATTATATATTCTCTTAAATATATTAGGTTTCTTTAATGACAGTGAGTTTATAAATTCTTGATTTCCAAACAATTGACCAGAAATATCTGCTAAAACTTCACTAGTAATAGAGTCTGTTCCGTAAGTTTGTTTCAATGCTTCTAAAGCATCATTAAATTCTGAATGTTTCGAAGCATAATCCATAACCAAGTCAACCATTTCTTTGGTTTCAATAGAATGAGTCACCTCATGAACTAATAAAAATTCACCAGCTCGTTCTGAATTAGGATTAATTCTTATTTCTACTTCTCCATTTTCTAATGCTTTTATTTGTGCATTTACTTGATTACCAGTTGGAGAAGTTAAACTATTATCTAAAACAATATTGTATCCTTTATCATTAACTAATTTTTCTGCAGTACTAATAAATGATTTAGATGCATCACTATTATCTAAATATCTACTAGCACTTTCTCTTAGATTATTAATCTTTGCATTATCACTTTGTACAAATTCAAATGAATTATTATTTTCTGTATTAGCAGCATTATTAACTGTCATATTTGCAATTGGTAATGTTGCTTTTTGATTATTTATAAGAGGATTCCCTTCAATAGATGTATTGTTAGTTTCTTGTTGTGATACCGTTCCTGTAGGTAAAGTTGCTTTTTGACTATTTAGATTATTTTTATAATCTGAAATAGTTCCTGGTGCATTTAGGAATCCACCTACAGTTGCCCCAATAATCGCAGATTGAAATACATTATTCCAGTCTATTTTTTCACCTTCAGAATAAGTCGCATTTTTTATCATAGGACTAACTATTTCTGAAATTGCTTCTTCTAAACCTTCTCCAACTGCCTCATAACCAAAATTTAATATAGCTTTGGCCATTGCTTTTGAAACATCCCCTTTTAGTTTTCCTGTTGATTTATCGATTAATCCTTTAACTCCATTGTCGATAATACCAGTTCCTTCTATTCCTGGGATGCCTCCAGTTATCCACTCTGTTGCTAATTCTGTTGTTGTTGATAAGAAAGCATATTTTTCTGCTTCATCTTCTGTGGCTCCTGCTTTATATGCTTCTTCTAAGGCTCCCCCATATGCACTTGTTGCCAAAACAAAGTTACTTGGAGCTGTCGACAAAGCTGTTTTCCCCACATTTCCAGCGGTTGTTAAAATCTTCTTACCTGTAGATAGTCCAACTGTTGATTTGGTTGGAAGCGGTGACCCTGCTGCTTGACCTACAACTAATTGGGGAACCATTCCACCAACAGCTTTAACAACTTGCCCTGCAGTGTTATCACTTCTAACAAATGAATCCTTTTCATACTTTTGTCTAAATTCATCATCCCATCCTACATAATCTAAAATATTTTGAGTTGTATCTTCTTCTCTATATTTTCTATTAGCTTCTAGTTCTTCTTGAATGAATTTTTCTGCTTCTTCATCAGTATAACCTAGGATAAGTTTTGATAATGCTTTTTTTACTGGTTTGTCTATTACTTCGGATGCTTTGTTAGCCCAGTCTCCAACATTTTCTACTGTTTTCATTGCACCCTCACCCATTAAAGTAGGGATATTAATAATTGTTTTACCAATCTTTTTGAAAACAGAAGCCTCATCTTTTTTAGATGAAGTCTTTTTTTGCTTTTGTGAACTAAGATTATTTTTTCTTACTGTACCATCTAAGCCAACTTCAAATTCAACATTATTATTTTTCTTTTTACTATTAACAACTGTACCATCAAGGCCAATTTCAAATTCTACTTCTCTTTTATTTTTTTTCATTGAAATCACCCTTTATATTCAAAATATTTATTATATCTTCCGTCCCAATACCATTTTTTACCATCTGGTGTTTGCCATACAGTTTGAGTTAATGTTTTTGTATTACCGTATCTATCAGTTGTTGTTAATTTCATATCTTTTCCTGAATCAGTTAACTTTTTACCATTAATATTATTTGGTTGATATCCATTTTTAAATGTTCCATTATAAGCATCTGGATTCAAGCTTCCTTGATAGTATGCGGTATTAACTTCATAATTATCACTATCATTGAAATTATAACTAGCATTAAGATTAGCCCAAGCTAATTGATTTTCTTTTTCTGCTTGTTGTTTTTGCCATTCAAATTCTGCGGCTGCTTGTTGTTGAGATATATAATTATTGTAATATGACTGAGCTAATTGTTCTGCAGTAGTATTAATATCAGCTTGTTGTTGAGCAAGTGTTGCAGCATATTGTGCAGCTAAATTACTTTTGTTTGTTTCATATTCTAAGTTTGTATTATTAATTTGGTTTTCAATATCTCTTAATCCACTTGCTTTATCTTTAAGAATTGAATTTAAGTTACTTCCGTAACTATTATTAATTGAGTTAACTTGTGATCCTACTACTCCTTGAGATCCTAATCCTGCACGATTCATTGCATTTTTATTATCTTTTAATGCTAACAATCTATTTATATTTGCTTGTTTAGCACTTTCTAATGCTGTTTCATTAACAGTATTCTTATTTTGGTTTAATGCATTAATTGCTTGTGTATTTGCATTTTGTAATCCTTGTATTGCTGAATCTTTTTGCTGATTTATACTATCAATTAGGCCTTGATTTGAATTAATGTATTCATTTTTTGTTTGTTCTTTTATTTTGGTAGCCGCAGCTATCCAATCATTAATACTACTCATTATATACCTCCTATTTAATTACCTCTATATTTACCTGAAAGAATATATTCTATTATTAATCTTTCAAACGTCATTCTGCTTCCAGTATTATTTTTCATCCAAAATTTAACAAACATAAATTTTTGAATTTTTTCTTTTTCCTGAATTGTTTTTGGAAAGTCATCTTTTAGATCAGAATAATTAGCAGTTATAATCTCAACTGTTCCATCATCTAATTCATAACCAAAAGTAATATCACTGTTAACTTTAGGATTTAATATTAAAGTGACCATTTTGATAGTTTTAGCAAAAAAACTTGAATTTAATTCTAAAAAAGGTGTTTCCCAATAACTTTCTATTGGTGTTGTATCATCTAAATAACTATCATTAAATTTGCATATCTTTCCATCACTGGTTCCAAAATATAATTCATTATTCCATGAAAAAAACAATCTTACAGGAAGATTGTCCCAAAACCACCATTCATACTGATATTGTTCAGTTTTAGAATGTTTAGGATAACTTAAATATCTACTATCAGCTATATAAACATGATTATTAATTGCTAAATAATACTTTCCATTCATACTAATTGCAACTGCATTTTCTAAGTTTTCTTCTTTTGTTAATTTACCATTAACATAATAACTTCTTTGTTGAGCAAATTTTTCTCCTGAAGAATTTCCTAATATAGCAAAAACTCCTTGCTCTGATAAAAATAAAGGATCATTTAATAAATTGCAATTTGCATATTTACTAATACACCCTATATTCTTAACTCCATCCTTTAACGGGAATACTTCTAAGTTATCTAATAGATTAGAACTTCTATAATAAATTGTACAATCTGTGTCTGATTGTTTTTTATGTACTCCTAGTGTTCCATCAGTAAGTCTTGAATAACTAATAATTGGTTCTGTTCCTATTTTTGTAAAGTTTTCATCTGGCCAATATGTAGGATCATTTGGTTCGCAATGAAAATCATAATTAGGATATTCAGGATTACCACTTACGAATATTCTGTCATTATTCCCATCGTATCCATATAAAGTTGCAATTGAACACTTATTAATCTTAGAATTATTCTCAGAAAGTGACTTTCTATATTTTATAGAGACATTATCTCTTCCTAAAACTGGACTTTCTCCTGGTGCTGTTGAAAAAGTTACTTGACCAGTTACTTTGTCTACATTATATTCGCTTGGATCTAGAATTTTCCAAATTCCTTCGTCTGTAAGAACTTCTACTAATTCGACACTATCAATATTGATATCATCTAATTTAAAAACTGTTTGTTGTTTTTTTACTATCTCTCCTCCAACAGTTTCTTCTATTTCTTCAGTTAAAAAAGTATTTATTCTATATGGAGACATTAAATTAACTTTTTCATAGTCTGTACCTCCACCTGAAGAATCTCTCGCAACACTTGTTGTTGGAATATACCCTGATTCGTCTAAAAAAACGGCTTTATAGCCGCTTTCTGTGTTGTAATATATAATTGCTCTAGAGCCATCGAAAATCGTCAAATAATCGCCAATATAAAGGCCTACTGACCTATTATTAGATAATCCTTCTAAAATTAGTTGATTTTCTTGAAAATCTGTAGAGCATTCATACAGATTTGTACCTGCATGCACTAAAAACAATTCTTTTCCTGGTATATCAATGTTCCATGCTCCATTGATGCTATCATCAAAAGTATTTATTACTTCATATCCATTTCTCGTTTCATTATATCCATCTTTATTTATGATATTTTTTGAAGAAGGACTTCTTCTTTTGTCGCACTCAATTGGACTGGTTGTAAAATCCACACCTAGAAAATTTTCGATATTAAAATAGTTTTTTTCTTTTGTAGCTGGGATTGAATACATTTTACCACTCCATTCCGAAGACTGTGCTTATTTCTTTTGGATTAGGATTAAAATCCTTACCTGTGATGTTAGCAACATTAGTCATAAATTCATTCATATACATTGTGGCCATTTGCATATCATCATCTTTATATAATTCTCCAGCAATATAAAGTGGTATTAAACTTGTTAAATATTTGCTCAAAGAAATTGGTGTTGAAGCAGATGTTGAACTTTTTAATAATTCATGTGCAGACTCATAATAAACTATTATATCTTTTCCATTTTCGCTCCAACCATTTATTGCTAATACATTATTTCCTTCAACATAATATTCAACATTGTTATCTTCACATACAATTTGATATATTCTTTTAAAGTTTGGTATTAATGTTTCTAAATTATATTTATTATTTGTGTCTTTATATTTTAACTTATAATTTTTTACAAGTGGTTTTCCATTTTCTAAGATATAATTAATAGCTTCATTTGCTGCCTGTGGCATTGCTGATAAATAAGTTCTATATTTTTTATCTTTTTTATACGTATCTAAATTATCAGCAGTTATATCGTCACTATTTAAAAACATTTTCTTTAAAGATTCTATTTGAATTTCTCCCCAATTCATATTACTTCCTCACTTTCGGTCAAGTTTGAGAGATTTGCACTCCCTTAATTACTATTTAACTTGAGAAAAAGAAACTAAATATATTTAGCCTCTTTTAAAATATTAAATACTTCTACTGGAACTTCAACTGATTCTCCACGTGCAATTTGGTATGTATAACCTGAAATTGTTACTGGAACATGAGTCTCTTTTGGATTTCTTAGATCCTTTGGAATCATTATTGCAATTTTCTTTTGCTTACTTAGTTTCTCGCCTACTTTTTTTGCTTCACTAACTAATTTTTGATTATCAATTCTTGGACTTGCAGTTGAACTTTCAGCTGGACTTGCAGTTGTTTTTTCAACTGACATTGAAGCAGCTTTTTCTGCATATTCTTGTTTTGCAGCTTCTAATTCTGCTAATTTAGCATTTAATATCTCAGCATTTTTTGCTTCTAATTCTTTCATAAAAGCATCTAAATCTGGTGTTGAAACTGCATTTTTATTTTCAGTTTGATTTTCAGTAATTTTTACATCGTCTTTTTTTTCTGGTTTAGTTGTTGACATATTTTTCCTCCTTATAATTAAAAAGAGCTACTCTTAGTCAAGAGTAGCTGCTGTTTCTATACGACAAATTGCAAGTTCATTTAATCTTTCAGCTGTAAAGAAAGATTTCCATCCGATTGTTGAACGTTGATTTAATGGATCTGCTGAACCAGCAGAACCTAAAGGTTTAACGATAATTGAAGCTTTTGCTGCTCCTTTGTCGATTGCTGGAACACCATAAGCATGACGTCCATAAATAATTGCTTTATGAACTTTAACTCCTGATGCATTTTCTTCTGTTGCAGTATTAGAACTTACACGAAGACGAGTTCCGAAATATTCACCTAATTCACCTGTTAGTAACTTCTTAGCATTTGCATATTTACTAACTTCAGTAAATCCTTTATTTGTAGTGTCATTAAGGAAATCGTATTTTTGGTAAGCATCAATAATTGCATGATAAGTACCATCTTCGAATTTCTTAATATCATTGTGTTCTAATCTGGCATGAGCTTTTAGAATTTCGTCACCAGTTAAAACGTCAGAAACAGTAATTTCAGCTCTTCCTGCTTTTCCTCCTGCATATTGTACTGTTGTACCTGAAATTACTTTATCTCTAATTCTAGTATCAACAGTTAATGCAGCTTGTTCACCGAACACTTCTGATTGTTCAGTGATAACAGGATCTTTTCCTTGCATATCTAAAACATCAGATACTGTTACATAATCTCCTTCTTGTTGACAAGTTGCTACGATACTTGTAACATTGATTGAATTTCCTTTTGGTGTTACTCCTTCTTCAAGTGGAGATTCTGGAACTGCTAATGAATTGAATTTTCTGAATTCAATACTTGTTCCTTTTCCCTTTGGAATTACTTTCTTATCTGCATCTTCATATAAGAATAATTCTGGAAGTTCCCTTTCTAATAGTGTTCTATCGTAGAATGTTTGATTCTCTACTGATAATGTTTCAATTGTATTTACATTTTGATCCATATTTTTACCTCTTTCCGTTCACCAGAGATTTTTATTTACCTTCTTTTGCTTTTTCGACTTCTTTTAGGAATTCTTCTCTAGACATACTATTGTAATCTACAGTATTTTTACTAGATTCGCTATTTAGACTACCTGGTGAACTATTATTATTTGCAATAGTCTTTTTTGCTGTTTTTATTCCAGCATTCCTAAAATGTCTTTTAAATTTATTATAAGATTCATAGGTTTCGATTAAAGATTTTGATTTTCCATCTGCATAATCCATAAACATTTCATCTTTTAATAATTCAGAAATATTAACATCTGGATACTTTTTAGAAAATTCATCGATCTCTGCTCTCGCCTTTTCCTCTCTTTCTTGTTTTTCATTAGCAGCTTTTTCTGCTTCTCTTTTCTTATCTGCAGCATATGATGCATAATCTTTCAGTGGGTCTCCCCCAGCCTCAGCGATTTTATACATATCTTCATATACTTCGATATCAGTCATATCTTTAATTTCAGTTTGGGTATAGGGGTTAATTTTCCCTTTATATGCAGATAATTGCCCTTTTTTAAAAGCTTCATCGGTCTTAGCTTCTAATTCTTTCTCTGCTCTTCTACGAGCTGCGGCATATTTTGCATTTTCTTCTTTTGACTGACTTTCTTTATTTGATTCAGACTTAGGTTTTTCATCTTCTGCAGAATCATCATCTGCTTCTTCTTTCTCACTTTCGTCTTCTTCAAAATCAGATTCATGAAGTTCTTCATCAACTTCATTACTAACAGATTCTTCCTCTGTTTCAGTTGTTTCAGCGACTTCCAACTCTTTTACGCTTTCATTTTCCATATGTTTTCTCCTTTCGATTTTTGCGCTATTCAATGCGAATTTATATATAAACATTTAAGTTTATACCAAAATAAAAGGACCATTGGGTCCATTATTAATTATGACTGTATTGGAACTGTTCCTTCAGTCATAGGCGGTAATGCAGGATTTGTCATATTCTGCATTAACTGTTCTTGTTCTTCTATCATACGTTTTTGACGCATCTTTTTTAATCGTTCTTTAAATACCATTATTGAATCTGGATATAATTCAATATATTCATCAAGTGTTATGTCACCTGCTGTTTTCATATTATCAAGTAGAGTTATTAATAAAGCTTCGCTATATATTCCTGTAGTTCCTACTTCTACTGCTAATGAGAAATCTATATTTCTAAACATTTCACCATTAAAAGAATTTACATATAACTGATTGTCTTCTTCATAACTAAACATTCTGTCATCTGTGTAATAATACTTAAAGAATTGCTCATGTATTTTTCCTATTTCAATATGAGCTCGTTTAAATTTATTTTGATATATTTCTATTGGTTTTTTTGCTTGGTTCTGTAATGCAATAATAGCTTGTGCTGCCATATTTGCACCTAATACTTCTCCAGTTACGACTTCACTCGAACCTGTCGTTGTTCTGGTTAAACTTACTAGATTATCTGTTAATGTTAGAGCTTGAGCAGAAAATCCTGATGTTTCCATATATTTGAATCCCCAACCAGAACCTTTTGTATTATCAGTTAATACTTCTCCTGGTGCATTTGTAATATTTTGTCTTGCTAATGCACCGACCTTTTGAATAATTTTAGGCCATGCTGTTTGTTGAACTGATAAAAGCATCATTGCTATATTAAAGTTAACTGCTTTATTATTAGGTATTGCTTGAGCTACTTCTCCTATACCATAAATGCAGTCTTGTCTATCTTTATGACATTCAATAACAATTGGATATAATTGTGTTTTAAATAAATCAATTTCTTCCTCTTTAACTTTATCTGGTTCTGTTATCTCAGTTCCCTCATCAGAAATTTCTTCTTCATCTAATTCAACTTTATCTTCATTTGGCTCCCAATATGTTGTATCTTGAATTAAAACATTTTTAGTTGACTTACTCCAAACAACCTTTCCATTTTTTCTTGAATATTTTGTTAGAACTGTACATACTTCTAATTCTTTAGTCGCTTCATCATCAATTTCATGATCTGCAACTATTTCATCAAGATTCTTTACTCCATTTTTCTCTGCTAATTCTTTAACACTTGATAATGATTCTACTGATGCAATAATAATATATTTTTGTTTTTGTACATTTTTTTCTCTTGCATTGGCAACTATTACATTTTGAGGTTTTAATATTTCCCCTCTTTCACCACCAACATATGGAGTTTCCATTCCTCCTGTTACTTCTTTGTCCCAAAAATAGTGATATATATATGTACCATAAATTACACCATAATTCATTGCTTCTTCATCTAAATCATCTTGCTTTAATTCTTTAGAAATATTAGCTGCAAACTTAGTAAATAAATTAGCCCCAATTTGAGCCATTTCTAATCTTTCTCCAAACATTTCTGCAGGAGTATAAATTATTCCTAATTTTCCACTTAAAATAGATGCTTTTTTATTATCTGCAATCATTGAACACAGATTAATAACAGGTCGTGGTAAATTTTTTGTTTTTTTAGTTGCAGCTGGCCAATGTCTTCCTTCGTAGAAATCTTCTGCATCCTTCCACTCTTTTTCTAAGCCGGCTCTACTAAAATAATTAAGTCCTGCTTGATATTGTTTCCATATTGTCTCTGCTATATTATTCATTTGGTTTCACCGCCCCATTAAGCCATTCATCTATTAATTCCATTTCTGGTAATGTATTTTGAAAAGAATTTATTGGTGATGGAATATTTTGTGCTTCATTAGAATTATCTTGATTTAGTTGTTGATAATGTGTATCAACTTTATTTTCTTTAATATATCCTTTTACAATGTAAGGAATAGATAATCCTAATATAAATCCAAATAAAAATATTAAAAATAGTCCTAAGACAGTTACTATAATTAAAATAAATAAATTCATTTTTACCACTCCATTTCAAAAACTTCATATTCATCATTATTATCTTCTGTAATTTCATTTTGTAATGCAAAAGGAAGAACAACTTTATTTTCTTCCTTTGGTTCTATAACTAGATATTCTTGTTGATCACGTATTGCAAGAGTTATTGCTAATGACATAACTCTATCATCGTGATATCCATTGTCTGCGGCCTTTTTTCCATCTGGCCTCTTTATAAATGTTAGCGTTTGTTTTAATGTATTTTGACAATGTATTTTTTCAATATTTTCTTCAACAAATTTTACAAGTTCTGCAATAATAACAGGTCTTGTTGCTGTATTTGTATTAAATCCTAATTTATCCTGGATTTTAATATCAATACCTTCATCTATTGTTCTTAAATATTGATTTGTATATCCTAGTCTAAATAATTCTTTAACTGGATATGTTGAATAGTTTGTTTCAATTCCAATCAATGCATTATTGTAATACATTCCTAAGCAATACATTTGTCTTGTATATTCTATTTCATCATTTTCTAACTCTAATGTTGCTGCTTGCTCTCCAGTATTGTTATTAACTACATCACCAGCGAAGGAATCCTTTCCAATTCCTGCAGTATCTCCACCTAGAACGTACGGATATCCTTTTTTTACATCTTCATATATTTCTACCCATGGTTTTGAATCTGATTCGACAAACTCTATTCCAGTTATTTCTAAACCATTATATTTATAATCAAAAAAACCTCTTTTTAAAGGTTTCTTAATCTTTTGTATTCTATTAACTACTGACTCTTTATCAAATATACACTTTCCTGTTGATAAGAATGCTTCTTCAGGATTACTTGGATATTCTTGTTTAAATTGATCAAGGTCATTATCACAGTTGTTTTTAATACACCATCTTCTCCATGTTAACTGGTCTAATGATAGATTGTACATTTCCATCATTTCTTTTTCGGCCTCTGTTAGCTCAAATCCATCATATGGCATTGAATACTCTGGCATTTCATACCATGCAAGGAAAACTGGTATAAAGTCACTTTCTCCAGCAACTGCTTTATCCCATTTATCTTTAAAATCATCATATCCTTGAGGTGTTGACTCAATTACAACTATTGTATCTGGTAATGCAGGAACACATTGAATTAGTCCGTTAAAGGTACTTTTCTTGTCTCCTGGCCAGAATGCATATTCTGATAAATGCAAATATTGGAAAGTTGCTGAACGTCCGATACTTCTATTTCCAGCTGTCATACATTTGATTCTACTGTTTAATCCGGTACCTTCTTCATTATTAAATACTAGTTCATTAACATTATCTTTTAATAATGATGGTTTTAATTTATCCGGTAGACATTGATACATTAACTTACTCATTTCAAATAAGTTGGCAGTAGCTGCTGAATCATGTGTAACAATACCAGTACTTACATTGAACTTTAATATCGTATTACTAAATAATAATGATTCAATTTCTGTAGAGATTCCCATTTGTCTAGACTTTAAAATAATTAGTCTAATAGGTTTATTAAGTTCTGCTTGTTCCTTAATAATGTTATATAGTTTTGTTTGTGGTGCATTCATTTTAAAATCAACAATTTCACTTGTTTTTGTTTTGATTTTAATAAACTTTTCAATGAATGCTTTTCTATTAATATTCATTATCTGAAACACAACCTTTTAGATATTCTTCAAAAGGAACATCAACATTTTCATTGATGTGTTTTTGTTCTGCATTATAACCAAAGTTATTTTTTAGAATAAATTGAGCACCAGCAGTAAATCTTGAATATAATATCTGTTCATTATATGCTTCTATTTCTGTTCTAGCTCTTAAAATAACATCACTATATGCTTCATCTTCTGAATAATTCTCATAGTTTAACAATGTTTTTCTCGTTATTCCTAAATAACTAGCTAGCCCCGAAATACCAGGAACTAATCTTTCATGTTGACAATATTTAAAATAACCAGCAACATGATTTTCTAATTCTTCTGCTGTTTTATATTTTAGAGGTCTTCCTAATTTTATTTTTATTCTTTTTTTTGTCATTCTTATCACCTCTATTCTTATTTTCTAGTTCTTCACACATCCTACTCTTTTTACATCCCTTACATCCATGTGTCATGAAATATTCAAAAGAACAAAGTTTATTTACCTTGTTCTGCTTCGTATATTGCTTTGTCATATTCATCTAAAAAGAATCTAATTGGAAAAGCTCCTACAATTTGAACTTCTGGATTTCTTTTATGTCTTAGTTCTTCATCATAGTTTTCTTTGTAATATGCAAGTTTATTATCTAAACTTGTTATTCCATTAATTATCATTTCATGATCTTCTTGTCCTGGAATAGTTAAAACTACACAAATAGGAAATTGTGCTGCTTTTGCTTCTTCAAATGCTTTTTCTAATGTTTCAAAATTCATATTTATTCTCCTTAACTAAAAAAAGACCTGCATTGCAAGTCTTTTAATCTCTCTGAATTTTTTTATCATAAATTCACTATACACATTATAAAGCATACTTTTTCAAATTAAAATAGTGGTGTTTTTCGGTACTTTTCCAACTTTGTCAATACCCTAGCATTTGATAAAGATAGTCATTTGGAAATATATACTTTTGAAGTTCTCTAACAATTCTATTCTTATTAGATGCTAATGTTGATATTGCAATCGAATTACCATTGTTTTTTCTTTTATCAAATTCTGCTGCAATTTGTTCATATGTTTTTCTTTCAAAAAAGTAGAGTTTTATCATTTCATAATATGGATCATTTTTAAATCTTTGTAATACTGTGTCTATAAATTTAATAACTACTTCAGTTCTATATATATCTTTTTTTAATGAAGATATTGAGTTAGATATTATATCATCCATATCCTCTTTTTTAGAATTACTATTAATTGATGCTATTGATTTTGATTTTCCTGGTAATCCATATTCCTGGTAATCTTTAATTTGTTCTTTTCTGTCTTTTATAGATTCTTTCAACTTTGGATAATCAAATAATAATTGTTCTGTATTTTTGAATGTTGATAAATTTCTTTTTATTATATTTCTTTTCTCTAGTTCTGTTATAACAATTCCTACAACTTCTTTTGTTGATATTGGCTTATCTTCTAACATTAATCAATTCTCCTTTTTATCTTTTAATAATAGAGCAATTATTCTTAATTGTAATATATCTCTGTAGTCCCTCATAATTGATAATTGTTTTTCTAATACTGGTTCTATATGTTCTATTTTTCCATCTGGTCCTAATGCTTTTTCTAACAAAACTATTCTCTCAACTAATTCTGTATATTCTATTAATAACCTTCCTTCAAATGTTTTACCAGGAATCCCTTCAGCTCCTTGTACGCCTGGACAACTCACTCCATTTAATTTTTCATTATTCATAATATTATCCTCCTTTGATGTTTCTAACATTTGTAATAACTTTTCAAATTCTTTTTGACTATCTTTAAACCAACTATTATCTAATAAATAATATTTTATATATGTTCGTACTTCCTTGACAGCCTCTTTTAATTTTTTTATGGTATTTTCTTTCATTTCAACTTCATAATTTTTATAAATATGATTGTCTTTGTATAATTCATAATCTAATCTTAAATCACAATTTTCAGCTATTGCTATTTTTATTTTATCATTTTTCTCTTTTAATTGGTGATTTTCTTGGACTACTTTCACATATTTATTTAAAGCATCTAAACTAATATATCCATTTACATTTATGCAATAATCTACTTCTTCATTAGGAAATCTATTATCTCTAATTGCTAATATTTCATTTAATAACGAGTATGTAGAAACATCACTTATTGCTAATCTAAATAATTCTTCTTCGTTCATTTACTTCTCCTTCGCTTTATCTAATGTTTTTTATTGTTTATTTTTCTCTTTACCAATATATAAATTAAATATATAATTTCTACCGGCAACAGGAATAAATCAATTAATAAAGCCAAAATAAATAGTCCGGAGTAAATTACCATAGTCGTAATAACGCCATCAAAAGTATCATACCAATTAAAATCAAGACAATCTATATACCAAAACTTATTCTCAAATAAATCATATAACATCATTACTTATCACCTACTCTTGCTTTATCTAATATTTGTAATAACTTTTCTTCCTCATATTTGTCACAATTGTAAGAATAACCATCTCCTAAATCTTCATAAACTACGGTGTTTGTTATATATTCTCTTACTTCCTCAATAACCTCTTTATATTTATCTAGTTGTTTATCTCTTTCTTGAATATATTTGGTATAGTTATGTGACATATGATTTTTTTCTTCTTTTAATTGTTGAATTTCTTGTTGTAATGAATAAATATATTTATAAATATCTTCTTTTCCACTATTTAAACAAAATTCTCTTATAGGTTGTAAATCTTTAATATAAAATCTATCTTCACTCATTTTTACCCTCTAATCTTTTTCTCATTTTGTGTAAGTCTGCAAATTTAAAAGCAACTTCATATTGTAGTTTCAAAAACTTTAATTCTTCTTGGTTCATAGTTGATAATATATCTACCATCTCTTTTGCTAAATCAAAAATTTTATTGGCTTTACTATTCATCTTTCCCTTGCTCCAATTCTTGCATTTCTTTTAAAAATCTTTTATCACAAGCAAGTGAAATTTCCATAACTTTTGTTAGTTCATAACCCTTGCCTAATTCTTTTCTGTCTTCATAACTTTTTATACGTCTTTCTAATTTCTTCTTTAATTTTTTCCAGTTGTTTTGTATTTTTGTTATGTAATCTAACAACAATTTACTATCATCAGGTGTAAGCATATAATCAAAAACACCTTCTGCAAATTCCAAATTTTCAATTAACTCTTTTATATCTTCATTCATCTTAATCATCACTATCCTTTAATCTTTCTACTTCTCTATATACCTCATTTATAAGATCTCTATTTGAATTAAAGTTTTCACTTATTATTTTTTCTAAATCAGTACCAAATGTTATTGTTTTTGGATTTATATCTTCATCTCCATAACTATAACAACTTCTTTTAGGCTTATTTTTGTAATATGATAATGTCATACATCTTACTTCTTCAAACTCTAATGTTTCTATTAGTTTTATTAATTCTTCTTTATTCACTTAACATCACTCCTTAATTATTTCTAATTCATTAATTGCAAAACAATAATTCCTTTTAGTTTTTGGAAAATGAATAATGATTGGTTTTTCAAAATTTTCATATTCAAATCCATATACATATCCTATTTCTCCAATTAGCATATTATATTGTTCTTTACCATTATTTTTAATAATTCTTACTTGCTCTCCTACAATTCTTCTATATATACCATAATGTAGTAATACATTTAAACATATTTTAAATTTTGCTATCCACTTACTATTTTTATTTATCACTTAATATCACTCCTAAATTATTTATTTTCTAATCCACTTAGCAAAAAAGTAATAACATATTTCTAGTGGTAATAATAATAAATCTATAACAATCATTATTGGTGTTAATATGACTAAAAATACTAATGACATATATAGCTGAAGTATAACATCTTGTCTATAAAGTTGTTTATCACCTTTATATGTTTGGATATCAAAAACTAATTCTTTCCATAAACTTTTTATTATCATTTAACATCACTCCCTACTAAGTGTTCTCTTTTCTCCCACATTTCAATTAAATATGCTCTTAACTGACTAGTGTTAAGTGTTAAATTGTTAGCGATAGCTGTCATAAACAACATTTTCGTCGTATCATCTAATTCGTGGTTATATATGTCTGTATCTCTAATAAGAGCATACATACACAATTCTAAAAGTCTATTATTTTTAAATCTTATTTCGTCTAACAATCTTTTAATTTCATTAAAATCTATCATTTAACATCACTCCTAATCAAATTTTCCTTTTACAAATTCTATAAATCCTGCATCAATTAAATCTTGAAAATGTTGTGTTTGTGTTTCCATAAAAGGACTTGAACCATATGGTGTTATAAGCATTAATTCTCTAGTAGGAACGTCAATTATTAAATACAATAAATTATCTATCTTTTTATATACACGAGGTTTTTTTGAATTTATTGGTGTTGGAATAAAACCATAATCTGGCCAGTTTTCTATAAAAGTTTCCAATTTATCTTTTTTTATGAATGCTTTCATTTTTTTCTATCCTTTTTTTCTGGTATTAAACAATAAATAAATATTCCTATACCAAAAACTAATGCAAGTTCTAAAAAACACATCAATGTATCTAACATTGTCACCTCATATTGTCCTTTGATTAACCAACCAAAGAAAAATTCTATCCAATTCACTTATCATCACCTCTAATTTAATCTTTCTACACTTAGTATTTTTAAAATATAGTATTCTTTATTCGGTTCTGCTCCCCATTCTTCTTTTCCTTTTCCTGTTGTAATTTTTACTTCACATTTAATTGATGGACTGTTTGATGAATAACCATTTCGAAATATTATATATTTTGGACTTTTAACAACAACACGACAACCTATTCCACTTATTTTTTGTTCTACTATTAAATGATAAAATCTGCTTTCATAATATGGTTTGATTTCTCTATATTCTTCTTTCTTTTTACCTGATAGAATCATATCAAACCATTTTTTCTTAATTGGAAGTGTTAGCATTATTATTATCCTTTTCAAATTCTTGTATTTTTTCTAAAACATCTAAATAAGCTGTATCTTGACTTGTATTAAATAAATCAATTACACAATTCATTAATTGATTCCAGTTACTGTATAATTTATAGTAATTATCTAACAATTTTCTTAAAGCATTATATTTTTCCATGGCTTTTACATCAACATAAATTGATTGTTTCTTACAATTATCTAACATTTCTTGAATTAATTTTAATTCTTCTTCACTCATATATCATCACTTCCTATCTATAGTAAAATCCATATAATTGCAATTATTGCTAATAGAATAAATAAAAGTATTGAAGAAATTATTGCAAAAACTATCATTAAGATATCTATTACTTTTTCTTTCATACTATTAACGTCCTTTCACTATCTTTCCTGCCATATTAAACTTCAATTGACCCTTTGGTGGTATAAATATACCTTCTACTAGATTTGCTTCTAATAAGTCCGTAATATAACGTCTGATAACACTTTGATTTGTTATCTTTTTTGTTTTTATATTCTCATATTCATCAATTGTTGTACTTATAATTACTATTTCTCTATTCTTTTCTATTACTAATGACCAAGATGTATTTTTAAATATTCTTATGAAATATCTTTCATATTCATATTCTTCACTTTGTTCAAAATCAAACTGTCTTAATTTTTCTAGATCAACACTGCTTTTAATTCTCATATTATTTTATCCTTTCAAATATATAAGAATTATCAGTATTGATTCCTACAAGTTCCCATGTTCCATATGGGAATTCTTGTTCTCTATAAAATGTCTGAAATGTACTTCCTACTGGATAAACTTCATTAAATGCTTTTCTGTTTTTGTTTTTACGTTCAATTTTGTACATCATATGAATAAATAAAGTTCCAATTACAAGTCCTAAAATGTAAGCTATTAATTGTTTTTCAGTCATAATTACTCTGTCCACCTTTCTATGTATTCATCTTTATATCTTTCGCATATACCATTATCTTTGTTTTTATACATTGGTAATGACATACAAACTTCCTTTTCTATTGTTAAATAGACACCAATAATAATCATACTGCAGCCTATTATTATTAATAAATAACTAATTTTCCTTAAGTATTTCATCTAATAATCCAACTCCTCTACAAATAATTTCTTTTAAACTGTATACAACGTATTTATCTTTTTCTCTTAATCTTGTTGTACTCGCTAATTTTAATTCAAATGCACTAAACAAATGAGCATCTAATATATTTTTTGATAAACCATCATTAGTTTTGTAATAACTACTTGTTAACCACTTTCTAGCATATTTATGATAAACAACGTATTTAATAATAATCACCTCAAGTCCTGATATTTTTGTGTAAAAAGTATGGAAAGATAACCTAATAATTATCTTGCCTGTGGAAAAAATTATTTTTTGTTATATTTTTCAATACTTTCAAGCATATTTTTTCTCACAAATAGTTTTTGTTTTTTTCGAATGCTTTTTTTTAAAAAAAACGGGACTTTTAATCTCGTTCTTTAAAATCTAAATTCGATAGCATTTCTTTCTTCTGTTTTAATGTCTTTCGTGTATATATTTTTGTTGTTTCTAAAGAGTTATGTCCCAAAAATTCTGCAAGCATTATGACATTATCAGAATAAGTTTGTAAAAATACATCTGCGAATAAGTGTCTAAAGCTATGTGGATGTACATTTTTTAACTTTACTCTGGCTATTCCTGCTATCTTCTGAAGATGTTTCCAAATTGTCGCTGTATGAATCATTTGTCCTGGAATTTTTGGTGATGGAAAAATAGTTCCAGTTGTTATTTTGTTAGTTCTTGCATATTTTCGTAAATCTCTGGCTAAATCGTCACGTAAAGGAACATCTCTGCTTTTACCTTTATTTTCGATCCATAAAATATTTTCATTCTGACGTTGCAAATTCTCAACAGTAAAATATTTTAATTCACTAATTCTTATTCCTGTCATGGCTAATGTTTTTATGATCCAATAATCCTGGATTCTATTTTCCCTTTTAGCTATTCGTAATAACCTTTTATAATCAGACATAGTCAAATTATAATAAGTATAATATCTATTTTGAACGTTGATTTGTTTCAAACAAAGACTATTTAAGTTTAAATATTTAAGATATTTGTTTAAAGATATAATCCAAGCATTTTTACTATTAACAGACTTCGAAATATCGTTTAAATAATGCTTATAATCAAGCATAGTCTGCTTTTTTATGGTGATTATATCATTTTCTTCTAAATATCTTAAAAACTTTCTAACACCGTTTTTATACTGTTTTAGAGTGTTTTCTGATAATTCATTCAAATGTTGTTCTTCTAACCAAATATCTAAATTATCAGTTAGTTTTTTCTTATTTACTTGCATTTTTTAGATATTTTGCCATCAAATTTTTCTAATTCACTTAGTTTGGGATTTCCTCTCATCTTAGTTGATAATAAATGATTTTGATTATCTATAATACCTTGAAGTTTTTTCTTTTCTTCTTCAACTTGTTTACGGTCTTCAACTTCTTTAATAAGTTGTTTTTCTACTAGATTTAGTTGTTTTTTTACTCCAGAAAGTTCTGATTCAAGTTCTTTAATTCTTTTATCACGTGTAGCAACTTTTCCCTTTCCAGATTCATATCCACCTATTTTTTTATTTAATTGACTATTTTTTGCATCTAGTGATTCTATCTCACTTTTCATTTTTTCTGCTGACGATCTTTCTTGAATCAACTCTGCACTTAATGCTGCATTCTGTTTTTCTAATTCTTCAGCTTTACTTTTATAGTTTTCTTTTGATTTATTTGCATCTCTTGCAGAATTTTCTGCAACTTTTATTTGAGCTAATAAATCAGTATATGTTCTATTTGATAAAATCTTCATACTACACCTCTTCCTTTTCTAAAAATTCATTATATTTTTTTATAATTATTTCTGATATTTCTTTTTCAACGTCTGAATTTATTGGATGAAATATATCTTTATACTTTCCATCAAACATCTTTACAGCAGGCATAGCTATAAATAATCCTTTGTTTCCTTCGATAATTCGAATATCATTAACGATAAATTGATCATCAATACTCAATTTAACCATACCTTTTAATCTTGAGTTTTCTCTATCGATTTTTTTTATTTCTTCTACTTTAATTTTCATATTTTACTTCCCTTCTTTTTCATTTGAAAAATTTATTTGTGATTGACTCCCCTGTTTTTTATCGTTTGTTATTTTTTCAACAATATTTTGAATTTCCTCAAAACGTTGAGTTTCTTTGTAATATTTCATTTTGGCTAATCCTAGTTTTCCATTTCGGTTTTTACCAATTATTACAGAAATCTCAATATCTTTTTTTGATAAATTCTTATTATGATATTCATCGTGTATTAATAAAACTGTTGTTGCTGATTGTTCTAATTCACCGGATTCTTTTAAGTCACTTATTTTAGGCATCTTATCTTTTTCTTTTTCGGAACTTCTATTAATTTGACTTGCTAAAAAAATCGTGCAATTAAAATCTAATGAAATCTGTCTTAGTTCTTTAACAATTGATGTTATTTTTTCATACAATGATGGATGTTTGGCTGAACTTCCAATTAATCCTACATAATCTATAAAGACTAATAGATGTTGTTCCTTTGATTCATTGATAATTTTTCTACGAATACTTTCTATTGTCTGCCCTGCAGAAATAACCTTTATTTGCTTATTTGCTACATTACGACATCCTTCTATTATTTTTGTTTTTTGGTGCTCTGTAGCTGGTTTATCGTGATAAATCATAGGTATTTGTGTATTAATTGCAACTAATCTTTGATAAACTTGCTTCTCTGACATTTCTAGATTAAATAACAAGCAAGGATATTGATTTGAAAGGTCTTCTATTAAATTCAACATAAATCCAGATTTACCTATTCCTGGTCTTGCTGCAATAACTACAAGGTCATGTTCTTGAATATTTGCGGTATCAGATAATTTTTTTAATCGAAATTCAATATTCTTATTTTTTGAATTAATCATCGAATATATCTCTTTTGCATCTAACTTACCTTGAGTTGAAGTTATGCTTAAAGATTCATATTTGTGAATTGAGTTTAATAAATCATCTGTTGATATTTTTTCATTCTTGTATTTATTAATTAAATCTAAAATTTTATATCGCTTGTACCTTGCAAATAATGATTCTTGATAATAATCAAAATTAACTATTGGACTTGTTTCAGCTAGTATTCTGCTCAATTTTGGAATTATATCTTGTAAATTAAACTTTTCATTAAACAAATGCTTATAATGTTCTGCTAATCCTACAAGACTTATTGTTTTATGTTCGGAATACTGTTTTTTAAACAACTTAAAAATAAAATTATTTGCTGCATCCATTATGCATTCTTCAGGAATTATTATTTTTTTCATTAAATCTGGATTCAACATCAATGCTCCAAGAAATTCTTCTTCTATTTGAAAATCCATTACAATACCTCATAGGAGATGTCTTCGCTATCATCTTCCTCTTTCTTCTTTTGGCTTTTGGTCTTTTTCTGATTTTCTAAATATTTAGTGACTTTTTCTTCAGTGTCTAATCCCTGTTTTGCCCAGGAATATAATATTTTTTGAATGTACTTAATACTTCGAGCATCATATGTCATAGCTTCATTAATAGCTAGAGCAATTATTTCTGGTGGAATATTTGTCATTTCCCAATTCTTAATCGATTCGTATTCAATTGAACTAATTGTTCTTCCAAATTTTTTCTCAATAAGATCATATATATTTATATAATTATATTTATTTTTATTATTATTTTTATACCGATACCCTATCATAGGGTATTTATAGGGTATACATACCGTAGCAATTATTTCTTTAAATTTGCCACTTTTAACCCATTCTAATTCTTTTATAATGTGTTCCATTACCTTAGGACTTTTAGTCCAATTATACTTATACCAATTGGTTATAAATACTTCATTTGTATCACTATCAAAGTCAGCAAAATTAAACTTTTCTTTCATAGATTTTAATAGTTTTTTTACTTTTAAAACATCATCTTTAAAACCCATATCATTAGCGACATCTTCTAATACAATTTCATAGCAACCGAGTTGATTAGTATGTTGATTTGTTAACAAATACAACATGAAATATCGTTCTTCAGAACTTGCTTTTCTTACTTTGGTATCCGTCCAAAAGTCAGTTTGTATATACCTTGTTGCCATCACTCACACCTCCTTGAAAATAAGAGGTATTTGTGGTATACTAAAAGTGTCATTTTGACAAAGGGAACTTTTACTTGCAGGTTGAGTTCTCTCTTTTTTTGTCTTTTTTTCATTTTATCCCCCTTACTTTAAATAACTGATGTTGTGTCTTTTTAATAATTCTTCATAGTAACTTACTTTTCTACGTAAGTTTTTAGCTTCTAACCTATAATCGTCATAATGAATAATCCTATCTAATTCTTCAATTTTTCTAAGTGTTGATTTTTTAGGTTTACCATAAGCTCTCTCAGCGTATAAATCCTTTTCTAACTTTTCTCTTTTTTCGATATATTTTTCAATATCTTTTTCTGTAAATTCCATATTTCCTCCTGTTATGCAATAATTGCTAAAACTGAAACTACAAAACTAATTACTGCTAATATTCCTAAATTTTTATAACTGTCTATTAATTCAGTTTCATCTTCTTCAAAAAAATAATTTAATAATTTCTTCATAATTAGGTTCCTCCTTTTTTTCTTCCTTTTAGATGCCTAACGAACTACACAAAAAATTTTATTTTCTATAGAATGTGACACATAAAAATAACTCTTTATGGATTTTCAAGCAGGACGATGCAGATCCCTTTTTTTATAATAAAAATAACTAGAGGATTTATCAAAACACAATACTTATCTAATGAAAGAAAGATATGATATTATATTGCTTTTTGTGTAGTTCACTAGACATCTAAAATTTATTCTTTTTTAAAAACCAAATTTTTTTCTAACAATTGATGTTAATGCTACTTTAGTTCTCCCTTTTGGAATGTCGTAGCCTTTAGCTTCCATAATATCTCTTGCTTCTTTAATATATTCCAATGCTTGCGGATATGTAATAGTTGGAATTAATATTTGTAGATCAGAAGCTGATACATATAATTGTTCTAAAACTTCTTCTTTTGTCTTGTCAGGGACTTTTTTTTCTTCTCTCATAATCGCTCCTTCTTCTGCATTGTGTCATATATGCGTTTAAAAAAAATAAAATATGTAACATTATAAATATTTAATAATTTTTCTAGTGTATCAAAACTATTACCTTTACCACTTTCATATTTGTAAATAGTATCTTTATTTATTTTACTTTTCTTACTAAGTTCTTCTACTGATTTTCCACAATCAATTCTTAATTTTTTCAATTCTTTACCAATCATAATTTTCATATTTTCGTTCACTTTATTCACCTCCTTGATTAATACTATTATAGTTCTGCAATCTGTCATAGTCAAGACTTTTTCTGCATTTTGTCATAAAAAATATTGAATTAATTTTTTTTCAAGTATATAATTAATTTGGAGGTGATTGAAGTGAATGAGAATAAAATTACAAATTATATTACTTCTAACTTAAAATATATAAGAAAAAAATTGAATTTATCACAAAACAAATTTGCTGAACTATTAAATGTAAATCAAACAACAGTGGCAAGATGGGAAGATGAAAATAGAAAACCTTCTATAGATAAATCAATAGAAATATCAGTAATTTTGAATATATCTTTAGATGCACTTACTGGAATAGATTTCAATATGGTAAATTATGATATTACCAATATACCTTTAACTAAATTCGATAATGTTAAAGATGAATAGAACAAATTATTTGAGGTGTTTATTATGTTACCTACTTTTATGATGTTTGTGAATGGAATAGTAATTATATTTAGTGGTATATTAATTATTGGGAAAATGTTTAATTCTGTTGACTATAATATTATATTATTACTATTTATTTTTTTTATATCGTTATTAAATATGTGCTCATTAAGAATTAATAATAAAGAAATAGCTAAAGTTGAATATAGTTATTTTAGCTTAATTAAAAGCCTTTCAAAAATGGTGAAAGAGGAAGAATTTGATAAGATTTATTATTACTTAAGAGATTTTAGAAAAACAGAATGGTATAAAAGAATAGATAGAGAAAATTCTTTATCACCTACAAATAACTTAAATCAATTTTATGACATCGACGAAGACAAAATCGATTACATGGAATAAAAAAAGACCTACTGCTGGAACAGTAAGTCAAAACCTAAAGATTAGGTACACAATTAGAAAAAAGGCCCTGACAAGACTTTAATTCTTTTTTGTGTACTTTAATTCTACACTATTTTAAAAAATATGTAAAGAATCGGAGTGAATTTTATGGCTGTTAGAAATGAAAAAGATAAAAAGAAATGGACCAAAGATGGACGTCATTGGTATTATATATGTTACTACAAAGATGTATATGGAAATCGGAAACAAAAAGTATCAATGATGTATCGAACTAGAGAGATGGCGGAAGCGGCACAAAGTGATTTTTTAAGACTTAGGGAGCATCCTTCAACAATTGAATTTAGGTTACTTGCAAATGATTATTTTGAACATCTAGTGTCAATCAGAAAATCATCTACAGTTAATTCGTATATAAAGGATTCTAAGAATCATATTATGCCTTATTTTGAGAGTTATTTTGCAAATGATATAAATATTCAAGTGATCAGATTATGGGCTGATGAAATGAATAAAAAGAATATTTCAACAACGTATAAAAATAAAATATACAATATCTTATGTGGCATATTGGATTATGGTGTTAAACAATACGGACTACAGGATAATCCGGCTCGTACATTTGGATGTTTCCAGGAAAAGCAAGATACAATTATTAAAGACGAAGAAAAAATACGATATATTACTTTTGAAGAATTTAATCAATTTATTTCAGTAGTTGATAATTTATTAGACAGAACCTTCTTTATTTTTGCATACTACACTGGCTGCAGACGTGGTGAGATTCAAGCACTTACATGGGAAGACATTAATTTCAATACTGCAGAAATATCAATTAATAAAACCTTATATGAAGAAACTAAAGGAAAAGTTGATATAACTTCTACTAAGAATAATCAAAATAGAAAAATAAAAATGAGCAAGTTCTTAATTGAAACATTGCTCACATATAAAAATGAAATGATGAAATATACTGATTTTAAAGAAACCTGGTTTGTTTTTGGAAATGCAAGATTTCTACCAAAGACAACCATAAATAGACATAAAGATAATTATTTTAAAATAAGTGGAGTTCGTAGAATAACAATGCACGAATTCAGACATAGTCATGTATCATTACTAATTAATGAATACATTAAACAATGTCGTAAATTAAATATAAAAATAGATGCAGTAAAATTCTTTACAATGACAGCAAATCGATTGGGTCACACGATGCAAGTTATGATAGAGATTTATTTGCACTTATTCCCTACTGTTCAAGATGAGATTGTCGATATTCTAGACAATCTAACTTTTGAGCCAAATTTATAAAAGAAAGGAAAAAGTATTAGGTAAATATTAGGTAAACTAAATTTATACATAAAAAAATCGTTGATATTTCAACGAATAAAAACAAATGGTCGGGAAGACAGGATTTGAACCTGCAACCCCTTGGTCCCAAACCAAGTGCTCTACCAAGTTGAGCCACTTCCCGAACAATAATATATGGTGCGCTCGAAGGGATTCGAACCCCTGACCTTTTGGTTCGTAGCCAAACACTCTATCCAACTGAGCTACGAGCGCATGACCTTAACTGTTAAGTCAGGTTAAATAAAAAACTGGTGGCTCCAGCGGGAATCGAACCAGCGACACAGGGATTTTCAGTCCCTTGCTCTACCAACTGAGCTA
>CAYXZZ010000001.1:0-82367 GCA_964470055.1 uncultured Mycoplasma sp. | reverse complement strand
ATATCACAAATTTTATAATTTGACAAAACTTAGATAATCATATAATTATAATTTACATTTTTTTGATGAATAAATTTTTGTAAATTTCTGTAAAGATGTATATTTTTGATATTTGGTCTAATACTATTAAGGGAGGAAATTATGAAAGAAGAAAATAATATTAGATTGCTGGATGAGTTAAATAAAGGTTGTTGTATGGGAAGTGATGCAGTTAACTGTATTTTAGATAAGATTGAGGAAAAAGAATTTAAGAAAACAGTTGAAGATTTACTTGAAGAATATCAAAAGTTAGAGGATAAAATTTTAAAGGTATATGATAAATTTAGTGATAATAAACCTGATGAAACTAATCCGATGAATAAGGCTATGACTTGGTATGGAATTCAGATTAGAACAATTACTGATAGTAGTGCATCTAAATTAGCAGAAATGTTACTTCAAGGGTTGAACATGGGAATTGTTGAAGGAAAGAAAATTTTAAATAATGAAGATGCTGATAAAAAAGTCCTTGATATAGCAAAAGATTATGTTGATTTTCAAGAAAAGTATGTAGAAAAGATTAAGGAGTTTTTATAGAGATAATAAAAGAAATATAATGTTAATGTTATATTTCTTTTTCGTTGGAGTTATAATCATAATCCCATAGACTTAGTTTTCCGGAGACTTTAATTTGGGGTATTTTGGTTATATTTTCTAGTTTAAAACCATAGCCTGTCCAAGCACTATCCTTGTTTAAAATGCCGTAGTATACTAAGGGATTTTTATGATGAAGTTTTTCTTTTAAGGAGTTATCTACAAAGACACAATCAGTTATTGTTGCTTTAGCAATGATTGTTCCAGTGGGATATTCTAAATTTAAGTGTTCATATCTTTTCATGGCTTCTTTATCAATGCCTTTTCCAGCATGAATTAAAATCTCTCCGCGATATTTTGTTTTCCAGGTTCTAAATTCATATTCTTTTAGTCCTTCAGCAATAAGAGTTGCGAATGGTTGTTTTATAGTTATTACTTTCATACTAACCTCCCCTTTTATTATAACATTTTATTTGATATAATAACAAATAGTTAGAGGGATTAATTATGTATGAGATACAAAAGAATTTAACTAGGATTAATAATGGCCAACCTACTTTCTTTTTAGATTTGAGAGAGGCGAAAATAATTAGACAAAAACTTGGAAAAAATAGTTTTTATATCTTTTCTCCTTATAAAGATTGTGAAAAAGTTATTTTCTATAGAGAAAGAGAACCTGAAGTTTTACTATATGAAATTAAATGTAGTAAAAAACTTCGACATCAAGATATTTTAGGAACGATGTTTTCTTTGAATATATCAAAGGAAATGTATGGGGATATCATTCTTGATAACGGGAGATATTTTATTTATATTTTAAAACTGTTTCAAAATTACTTTGAAATGAATTTTACGAGAGTTAGTAATACTAAAATTGAATTAGTACAATTAGAATTAGATTATTTAGAAAATTATGACCGCTCTTATGAGAAGCAAGAACTTATTGTTTCTAGTGAAAGAATTGATACAATTATTGCGCGAATTTCTAATACCAGCAGAACTTTAGTAAAGGATAAAGTTAGAGATAAGGAAATTATTCTTAATAATGAAATATTAAAAAATCTTTCTTATACTTTAAAAGAAAATGATATTTTTAGTATAAGAAAGATTGGTAAATTTAAATATATGGGGATTGTTAAAACAACAAAAAGTAATAATTATATAGTTGAGATTTTAAAGTATCTCTAGTTATACATGACATTGATATCAACATTACCAGTGATACCATCTACACGTCCATTACTACATAATTGCCAAACATAATATTCTCCTTGGTAGTTTGTTTCTGTTGTATAATGGGCTAACCACGTTTTGTATTCTGTTTCAAACCAGATATTTTCTAAATAATTTTTACTACTGTAAAGCATACCTTCGTATCCGGCTTTCTCGATAGTCTTTAAAAAAGTATTGGCCATAGTTGTTAGACTGTAGAAACTTTTATTAAATTCTTGATAGAATGACCAATTTTCCCAATCGAATACTACTGGTAAATCTATTTTATATGGTTTTAGTTGTTTTATTATCCACTCGGCTTCTTTTTTGGCAGCAGAATTACTATTAGCATAAGAATAAAAATATATCCCTACAGGGATTCCTACTTCTTGGAATCCTTTTATGTTTTGTTCAAATTTTGGATCGATAAAGTATTCTCCACCTATTCCTTTTTGACTTCCAACTCGGATAAAGACAAATTCAACTCCAGCGTCTTTTACTTTTTGAAAATCAATATCTCCTTGCCATCTAGAAACATCAAGGCCAATTTTAGTTGTTTCTGTTCTATGTTTTGAAACAATATCAGAGAAACTGGTTGTTGTTGTGGAAACAGTAGAAGATGAACTTGATGTTGATGGAGTTCTAACAATTAGATTGAAGTCTGTTGTTGATTGATTGCCGCTAGAATCTGTACCTTTAAATGTTAAAGGATATGTTCCAGGAGTAGTGACGTCATATTCTCCAATAATTTCACATGTTGGTGTATCATCATAATTATCTCCACAGAATAATTCTTTTGCTAAGTCTCCTGTATAACTAGTGGTGATTGTTTTTGATTTTGAAGAAAATATTAGTGGGGCTTGTGTGTCAATAATATTTATTTTGAAAGTATAAGACACTTCTATATTGTCATCGTTAACATACTTAAAACTAATTTCTTTTTCACCTATTTTAGTAGTTTTTATTGTGGAATCTTTATTTAATTTGCCATTAATGGATTTGATTAAATCTGATAATTTTACTTCACTAAAAACTTCTATATTTAAATTTTCTTGTAGTTCTATAATTATTTCTGCGTTTGCGATGCGCCATTTGTTGTATAAATGTAATGCAGTAATAATTAAGACAATAATAGTTACAATGATGGAAATAATAATTATGATTTTTTTCTTCATATAGACACCAAAGAAGAATAATATCTTATTCTTCCCCTTTTATTTTTTATTATATTATATCAATTTAATTATATTTTTTCCACATAATAGTTAGAACATTTATTATCGATAAGAAGGTTACTCCGACGTCAGCAAATACAGCCATCCAAATTGTGCTTATTCCAACTGCACCTAGAATTAAAACTATAATTTTTACTAATAAAGCAAATATTATGGTTTGAATTGTTTTCTGTTTAGTATGACGAGCTATTTCAATTGCGATTTTTATTTTCATAAGATCATCTTTCATGATGACAATGTCGCTTGCCTCTATTGCGGCATCAGATCCTACCTGTCCCATTGATACACCAATATTGGCAATTTTTAAGACTGGAGCATCGTTTACTCCATCACCAACAAACATTACTTTTCCTTCTTTTTTATATTGTTTTACTTTTTCAACTTTATCTAATGGAAGAAGTGAAGCAAAGAACTCGTTAATACCGACTTTTTTTGCTACCTTTTTTACAACAGATTCAGTATCACCAGAAAGAATTATTAATTCTTTATTGATGTATTTTTGAAGAGTGGAAATTTTTAGACTTGATTTTTTAATTTTATCTGAAATTACTATATAGCCAACATATTCTTTGTCAATTGCGATATGAACTATTGATCCTGTTTCTGATGTTGGAAGTGTCATTACTTTATGTTCTTTTAATAATAATTCATTTCCAATTAAAATATTTTTGTTATTAACCTTGCAAGATATTCCTTTGCCAGCTATATCTTGATATTTTTCGGCTGAAAGAAGTGGTGACTTATTGTAGTTTTTTATGGCTGTTGCGATTGGGTGAAGTGAAAATTCTTCGGCTGATGCTGCATATTGTAATAATTCTTTTTCCTTGATGCCAACTGTATATACTTTAGTTACTTCAAACACCCCTTCTGTTATGGTTCCTGTCTTGTCTAGAATTAAATAATCAATGTTTGTCAAATTTTCTAACTCTTTGCTTCCTTTTATTAGAATGCCCTCTTGACTTGCTTTACCAATTCCACAAAAATAACCAAGTGGTACTGATATAACTAAGGCACAGGGACATGAGGATACTAAAAACACTAGTGCTCTATATAACCAAACTTGATAGTCTTGTCCTAGTAATGTTGGTATTAAAACTAAAAGTATTGCTGATAATACAATGATTGGTGTATAAACTTTTGCAAATTTGGTAATAAATTTTTCTGTATCAGTTTTCTTTTCATTTGAATTTTCAATTAATTCAATGATTTTGGTGGCTGTTGTGGTTTTATATGTTGTAGTGGCTTTTATAGTTAGAACACTTGCTTGATTGATACAACCACTTAAAACTTGGTCTTTGACAGTTACTTTACGTGGTTTTGATTCCCCTGTTAAAGATGAAGTGTCAAGGTATGATGTTCCCTCTACTACTTCTCCATCTAAAGGGATTTTTTCTCCTGGCTTAACTACTAATATATCTCCTTCCTTGACTTTTTTTATTGAAACTTCAACAAGTTCATTATTAATAAGTTCATTTGCAGTTTCAACACGTAAATCTAGAAGTTTGGTAATTGACTTTTTACTGTTGTGAACAGCCAAGTGGGAAAAATATTCACCTATTTGGTATAGTAACATAACCATTACTGCTTCTAAATTACTTCCTATTGCAAAGGCACATAACGTGGCAATAATCATTAAAATGTTTTCATCGAAAAACTCTTTTTCTTTAATTCCATAAAAAGCATTAATATATATTTCTGCACTAATTATGACATATGATGCTGCTAGGAATGCTAATTGGACTTTTGCACTATTGAAAAATAGCGATATGATAAGTAAAGTTGTACTAATAATAATTTTTATTAAATCTTCATTAAATATTTTTTTCATTGTAATACCTCCGCAATGTGTTCTAAACCATAGTTTAAAATGACTTTTATATGTTCATCACTGATACTATAAATTACATTTTTCCCTTCTTTATCTGCTTTAACTAGATTAGAAGTACGTAAGTTTTTTAATTGATGAGAAATTGCCGATTGAGATATATCTAATACTTCGCTGATTTCATTTACACACATTGGTTTATTTTGTAGTGCATCAAGAATTCTTAAACGAGTTTGATCTGCGAAAATTTTGTAAAATTCACTTAGACCATATAGGATTTCTTTACTATGCAATTTCATTTTTTCACCCTCCTTATATGATTGATTGTTCATATATTCATATTAATATATTATATGAAAGATGTCAAGATTATATTTTTTAAACTAAGAAATTTGTGATAAGAGCAATCATTATTTCTTTTTCTTTTGGAGATGATTATCTTTATATAAAATATTATAAAATTGTAAAAGGTAGATAAATAAGGTTGTAGCACTACGTTTATTTCCATCAATGAACAGGTGATTTTTTACAATCATATATAGAAAGTTAGTGGCTTTTTCTTCGATTTATGAATATACATCAGTTCCAGCAAGTGTCTGATAAATATCATTAATTATTGAGCTTAGACCGTTATTTCTTTCAAGAGCAAATATGTTACTTTCTTCATTGAAACGAAGTTCACCTATTATTTTCATATAGTCTTCATATGTTATTTGAATATCAGTAGTGGTACCTTTTACTTTAGTTAATGTACGGCGATCATAGTCATCTAGTATGTCTAATTCTTTTGAATAATTACCTATTACTTTTAGAATTTCTTTAGCATCACTATTTTCAAGTCTATCATCCATTCTGTTCACAATATCAATTAGTTTTACAGTCTTTTCAAGATATTCTAGTCTTTGTTTATTTACGATATATCCTTTCATCACATAGTCTTTTAATACATTGGTTGCCCCTTTTCTAAAGGCAATTCCTTGCTTACTATTTACTCGATATCGAACAGAAATAATTATGTCTAAGTTATAATAATCCAACATATGTGTTTGAATTTTACCTTCAATTGCGCCATGTTCAGTAGTATGTGCAAATTTTGCACACACCTCTTCTTTATTTAATTCTTTATATTTAAATAAATTATTTATGCGTCTCGTTATTACAGTTCTATCTCTTCCAAATAACTTTGTCATTTGTTCAATATTTAACTACACAGTCTGATTTTTCATATTTACTTCTAGTTTTACATTTTGATCTTCAAATATTATTATTTCATTTTTCATATAAATTTCTTCTTCTTTCTTGTTTTATTTTTGTATTTTTATTTTTTATTTTAATTGCTTTTGGTAATCATCCCTTTCATAATAAAAAAAGGGAATATCTTGCAAAAAGCAAGGTGTTCCCGAATAGATATATTTTTCTTACCTAAAAATATAAATTATCGACCGAATTGTATTTTATCAACACATGATAAGTCAATTGATGTATTTGTTATAACATGGCTTTAATTATTGTAAAGTCGTATTTTACGTTATTTTACTTTTATTTCTTCTAAGGCTTTTGCTAATTGGTCCCCACACGATGTGTTTTTAAAGCCACAAGTAATTCCACTTAGTTTTTTTATTACTTCATCTACTTCTTGACCTTCTACTAAAGATGCTATTGCCTTTAAATTTCCATTACAACCTCTTGTATATTCAACGTTGTATATTTTATTATCTTTAATATCAAAGTCTATTTGAGTCGAACATGTTCCTTTTGTTTTATAAGTGTAATGCATATTTTACCTCCTTAAGTTTAGAGAAAAATTTAAATAAATAATAGTTGTTGCTAATTGGTAATTCATATTCTCCAATTAATTCTTCTACATATCCATTAAATCCTTTTTTAAACTCATATATTCCGTAGTTATCAGGATGTTCATTTATATTTTCTGGAATACCATAAAAATTATGTTTTTTAAAGCCATTCTTTATGCCATATTTTATTAATTCCCACTGTAGTAAATATTGAGAATTAAATTTTAGGTATTCTTCATAATTACCACTTGATAAATATATTATCTCTGGTTGAATTAACATAAACATTGAACCTGATAAGGTTATTATATCACTATTTGTCTTATTCTTGATATCTTTAGCATCTTTTATTTTATTTTCTAATACATCTATTTCTTTTAATAATTCTTCTTTACGTGTCTGTTTAATGTTTTTGGATTCTAGTTTTTTGTTTTTGTTAGTTATTTCTTTAGACAATACTTCGACATAATCATTTAAGTTTAATTCAGTTATATAGTATTTGACTTCATTTTTAGAATGAAAAAGATTGTACATATCCTCATAGTAATCATTTCCTCGTGGGGTGAAATTGCACCTTTTACCCGTTGATTTTAGAATATTATTAAACTTAGGCAATTCATTTAAAGATAATTCTTTAATTTTTATACCCATTTTTTCAGTCTTTTTAATTATATTTCTAGTATTTGGTTTCATATTTTTTAAAATATCTTCTTCTGTTTTTCCTTCTAGATTTAGAGAAAACATCCAAGAAACTTGTTCGTTCTTAGAGGATGGTACTTTTTTAAATCCTAAATCTTGGAGATATTTTTTTATGTGTTTATTGTCCTGCCCATTTTCAACTATATTTCCATTTATATCTCGTTCGACATTAATAACATAAGGATCTATTCTAAGAATATATCCCTTTTTATTTTTTATGTATTTGATGATTTCGTTTGTAAAGAAATTTAATAATTCTTGGTTATTATAATCTATTAGAAAACCTCTTGGACTATAAAATTCATAGTTATTTAGATGTTTTCTTTTACTTAAGAGCATGGCTGCGCCATAAATTATATTTTTTTCTTTTATTCCAACATAGTTTACTTGCCAATTTCTTTTTTTTCTTAATTTTCCAATTTCAATAGATGATAAAAATGTTTTTAAAGGGTGATTTTTCCAATAGTTTTCGTATTCTTCTTCTGTTAGCTCAAAAAATTCCATATATCCTCCTTTTATTAGTTTATTCGGATATATGGAATTTATTATTTTTTATTAGATTTTTTACTTAATTTTGGAAATTTTTCAATTTTTTCTTCGACTTTAGTTTTTTCCCTATCAAATATTGTGAAGATAAATAATGCGATCATTATGAATAATAGAATTAAGGTTATAAACAAGATACCACTAAAATAATCAGTTTTTTCTTTGGTAGTATTTAAGTAACTATTAGTAATATATGTTTCAAAGTTTTCTTCAGTAATATCTACTTCATTTTCAGCGGGTACAAAATTATCTATATTTTTTATGGCCAAGGCCTTTAAATCGGCTTTGATTATTTCTGGATATCCATAGGCTTTTAATGGTTCTGGTTCTTCTTCTATTCTTTCATAAGTATAATCAATGATATCTTTATATTTATCATAATCATCTTCATTTATGGCTATTAAATATGTATGCCAAACTCCTGTTTCTTCTTTTTCAATAACAAAATGTATACCAATATTTTCTTCTTCATAGTAAGCAAATTTTTCTGACATACGTGATATCTCAATGTATGAATATTCTTCAATACTTTCTACTTCTCCCCATGGCTTAGCAGTATATTTTTCTTGGAAAAGTTTATATGAACAGACAAAAAGTATTGTGATGACGGTTAAATAGATGATACATAAAATCATCTTAACTGTTAATTTGCGTTCAGTTGTTTCTTTATTTAACTTCTTCATTTATTTGTACCTCTTACTCTAGTTAATAGAATAACATATTTTAAGAAAAAAAAGAAATTGAATTACTCAATTAAATCTTTTTTATACTGAGGAATTATTCTTTCAATTAATTTATATTCGTCGCGATCTTTTATATAAAGATAACCTAAAACTGAGAAGACAACGGCTCCAATAAAATTGACGAATAAATCTTTCATGGTATCATTTCTACCTAATTCTAGATAGCCATCTTCAACAGTTATTATATTATCAGTAGTGTATATTTCTGTTTTTTCAATGTCTTTTATTATAACTGGTTCATTCTTATTTTCTGGATTAAGCTCAACAGATGATATTACTTGGACAACACGATCTTTTTGCATATCAAGTAAGAAATACCTGTCGGCTGCAAATTCAAAGAACTCCCATAATACTCCAATAGTCATTGAAAAACAAAAGGCTACTATTGATAAGAATAATGGAGACATTTTAATATAGAATCTTTCCTCTCTATTAATTATATCAATAAGTGAAAAACCTACAGCGGCACATAGGAATCCGTTTAAGGTATGCAGCAAAGTATCCCAGGCTTTAAATATGCCATAGAAGTTTTGAATTTCCCCTAAAATCTCTGCGGCAAATATAAATAAGTAAACTGTAATTTCTAGGAATGATGGAAGTTCAATACTTAGTTTTTTAGAAACAATAGTTGGTAGTGTGAATAATATAAGTGTTAGAATGCATAAAAAGACGTTTTCCCAGTTACCATTTAATCCTTGAAGAACCATACATAATATTACTAAAACACGTAAAGTTAAGTATACAGCAATCGTTGATTTAGATTTACCGTCTAGTAATTCTTTTGTTTTTTTTCTTTTTTTATTTTTCTCTTTCATACTACTCTATATTTTCCTCTTCAAATAATTTTTTTATATTTTCTCGTGGCATCAACATTTTCATATCTTTTTCGACTCTAAATGTGAAGGTTGTTTTAGGACTTGTATATTCTTCTCCGTCAATACACCAAGAAGTTTTTGGCGGGTCTAAAAATTCAACTTCTAAATTGTTTGTTTTATAGTATGTTATTCCAGGAATGTCTTTAATATCAACTGCATTCATTAAAATGAACATTCTTACAATATCGCGATAGTTTTTTACATCAGCAAAAGCCACTTCAAATTTATTGTCATCTAGTTTAACATCATAATATATATCTGAGACCCCTGCAACACGTGATGAATTGGTGATAAAGAAAAATGAGTATTTTCCTTCATATTCTTTACCATCTACTTTATATTTTATGTTATAAGCATGAATTTTAGGTCTTAATTGTTTTAATCCATACATGATATAAGCAAGTTTTCCATATTTTTTCTTTAACTCTCTTGGAGTATTATAAGCCATATCAATATAATCCCCTAGACAGGCAACATAAACGAATGCTGTATTATCTATGTAACAGACATCTATCTTTTTAGGTTTGCCATTCAATAATAGTTCCAAATTCTTCTTTACATCTTTTGTGTAACCATACATATTTCCTACATCATTAGTTGTCCCCATAGGAAGATTAGCAATTAAGAGTTTATGTTTTCTTAACATGTTTCCAGTTACAACTTCATTTAATGTCCCGTCTCCACCGGCACTGATGACAAGATCAATATCCTTGTCTAAACCTTGGACAATATTAGTGGCATCTCCCTTTTTTTTCGTAAAAATTATTTCAGTATCATAACCATACTTTCTTAAAATATCGTAAAAGTCGTTATAATTACTTAGTTTTTTCTTTTTTCCGCTTTCAGGATTCATGATAATTACGCATTTTCTCAAGATAACATCATCTCCTCAACATATGCTTAGTATATCATAAAATTGTGCAGATTACTAGATAGGAATTACTGAGATGATTTGGTGATGTATTTGAACAAAGGGAATAATTTATTCTAATTGTTTTTTCATTTAAAGTTTATGAAAATAGTTAAACTATTTGAAAAGGGTATAAAATCTGCGAATAATTTGAGTATTGTAACTATTTGAACTACTATACAATAATTTTTGTTTTCTTCTAGAAAGTAAAGATTACTTTTAGACATATAAAAACTCTTCTTTGAACGAAGAGTATTTTTTATAGTTCTTCAACAAAACTTTTTTCTAGTTTTTTGAATATAATATATCCTACAATAACAATTAAAATACTAGCAATTCCCCAAATACCAATCATTTTCATATCTGGAAGTTGATGATAGTAAAGGATTGATCTGTAGCCCTCTACTAATTGAGCCATTGGATTTAATTTTAAGAATATTTGAAATTTTTGTGGCAACATACTACTTAGATATACAATTGGTGTTGCGTAGAATCCTAACATTAGGACAACACTTACAAAATGAGAAACGTCTCTTACAAAAACTGTAATGGCTGATAGAATAAATGATATTCCTAACGTAATTAAGTATTGAATTAATACTAGTAATGGGAAGAATACTATATGCCATGTGAAGCCTACTCCACTAAATAATATGAAAACAACCATTATTAGACAAGTTATCAAGAAATTAATTAATTGGCTTGTTGTGGTTGAAATTGGAATAATTTCTCTTGGAAAATAGACTTTCTTTAGGATATTTCCATTTATGACAACACTGTTTGTACCTGTTTGTACAGCAGTTGTGAAGAAATTCCATGGTATTAAGGCAACAATCATAAAGATTGTGTAGTTATCAACATCTACTCTTAAAATATATGGGAAAACGATTGCATATACTGCAAGCATTAATAATGGATTTAGGAAAGTCCAAAGTATTCCTAACCAAGAACCTTTGTATTTACCTCTGATTTCCTTTTTAATGTTTGTCTTTAGTAATTCTCTATAATTATATAATTCTTTAAAAACTTTCATTCTAATCACCCACAAACCTTCAAGTATTCTTTTAGAACATCTTTAACTTCTCCATCCATTCTGATTTGGCCTTCATATAACCAAACTGCTCGGTCACAGAATTGTTCTACTTGATCCATATTATGAGTTACAATTACAATTGTCTTTCCAGATTTTTTTAATTCTCTTAATTTAGCAAAACACTTTTCTTGGAAATGTTGATCCCCTACTGCTAAAATCTCATCAATAAGAAGGATTTCTGCTTGGACATTTATTGCTACTGAGAAAGCAAGACGCATGTACATTCCTGATGAATAAGTTCTTACTGGATTATCAATAAATTCTCTTAACTCAGAAAATTCAATTATTTCATCAATTTTTTCATCGATTTCTTTTCTAGTTAATCCAAATATGGATGCATTAAAATAGATGTTTTCTCTGCCTGTAAAATCATCATGGAAACCAGCACCTAATTCTAAAAGAGATGTTAATTTGCCATTAGTAGTAATTTTACCTTTTGTTGGATAAATTATTTTAGTCATTAATTTTAATAAAGTTGATTTACCACTTCCGTTTGTTCCTATAAGAGCAACACTCTCTCCTTTTTTGATATTTAAACTGATATCTTTTAGGACGTGGTGAATATCATTTTTATCGCGATTTTTTTTAGAGAAAAATAATAGTTTTTCTTTTAATGTATTGGCTTTATCGTAATAAAGTTTAAAGTCTTTTGATACATGACTAACTTTAATTGCTGTATTTTTTTCCACAATACTACCTCATTTCAATTTATCTGTATATTAGTATATACATATTTATTATAATAAATTTGACCCTTTTTTACAATATTTAATATTTTGTGGTCAAAGTCTAAGAAAAGCAATTAAGGGTAATTGCTTTATTTTCGGATTAGTCTTAGAAGACTTTGCTTAATTATAGATAAGACTTTGCGTATTAGTTTTAGAATAATTTTAATGATATTTATAGTTAATGGAATAATCATTAGAATTGACTTTAAACCATTTTTGATAAAGTTTAACAAGTTTTTTATTGTTTCAATAACTTGTTTTAACCAGGTTAGTACAGTAATCATTTCATTTTCCATGTTGTATTTAATAGCAAAAGATCTCAATCTTCTTTTCTTAGATATTGGTCCTGGCGTAATTGTTTCTCTTGGAATTAAGTGATGGTTATCTCGATAATAAGTTAAATAAGTATTTTTAAAACTTTCTTTTAAATTATCTTCATATTGCGTATATACTTCTAGCATATATGAGTCCTCTAGACTTTTGTTTTTCCTCACTTGAAATAATTCTTCTAGTTTTTCTACTAAGGAATCATATTTGTTTGTTAATTCTGTAAGTTCTTCTTTAGTGCTATTTTTATAAATACTTAGTTTTTCGATTATTGAAGTTATTTCTTTGGCATAGTCTTCAGCACTCTTTGAATCTTCTGATACTAGTAATCCTGTTTTGTTAGTAACAATTTCTTCTTGATAATCAGCCGTAGTTGAAACGACTGGAACTGCGTTAAGTAAGGCTTTGTAATTTGTTGAAGAAACACCTTCTTTGTAGGCACAGTTTACAATAATATCACTTATTTTATATATCGTATCATATGGTTCTTGTTCTGGAATATAAATAACATTAGGTGACTTTTTTATTTGTTTTTCGATATTTGTAGCCATACGTCCGTTACCATTAATTATGAAAAATAATTCTTCTGGTAGTTCTTTAATTATGTCTAGGAATAGTTGAGGACGTCTTTCAAAAATAACATTATCAATGTATGAAACAATAATTCGATCTTTAGGAACTCCAAATTTTTCTTTAAGTTCAGAAGAATCTATTTTTACTTCTTTTGGTTTTCTTTTAGTGGGTTCAATTAAGTCTATAGATAGGTTTTTTGCTATATCTTTATTTGTTGTTAGAGAAAAATCAATTAATTTTACTAGTTTTTCTGTTCTTATATCTGTAGGAGATATCTCTAGTAATTCGATTACTTTAATTGATTGATATTTTTGTTTAATACTTGGTAACATCGCATAAGCAAATGATGCATTATTTATAATGATATTATCAATGTTTCGTGATGTAAGTAAATAATCAATAAATAATGGATAATCTTTAGTATCTAGGAAATTACTTAAATCATGAATTTCACTTACATAATCTTTAATATCTTGTCTTAGATTGTTCTTTGATGGTTCTGTCATTACTAAAATACAATTATTTTCTTGGCTAAGACGCTTGATAGTTTCTATTGTTGTAAGAGAATTTTTTGTTAGATTAATATTATCAACTAAGAAAAGAACGGTATTTTGTTTTTCTTTTTTATATTCAGGAAGTGTCATGCTAGAGATTGTATTAGTTGTTGGACCACTTGCACTGATACGTGGAAATTGGATAACATTAACTTCATTTTTCACTGTTTTTGCCGTACTTGAAATTAGTTTCATAGCCTTTTTATGGTTTGATTTAGCACGAGATAGTTCTCCTGAAAAACTTGTACGATACCAAAATAATGGTGCATTTAATCTAATAGGAACTTTACCTTTGGCTAAAAGTTTTAACCACAAGTTCCAATCTTCATACATTGCTTTTTCTTTAATACCAAAACAACCTACTTCTAGTAAATCTTCTTTTTTGATCATTGAACTAATGCACATGGTATTTAAAACTAATTCTTCTTCTAGAGTAAAATATGGTTCCCAATAGTATTCATAGGCACCAAAATTAATCATTGCTGCATATACCCAACTAGCCTCTTTATGTGTTTCTAAAGACCAATACATTTCTTCTAACATAGTGTTTTCAATCAAGTCATCACAATCTAGAAAATAAATATATTTTGAAGAAGGAGATGCTTTTTTAATTCCAAAGTCTCTGGCTTGTGATGGTCCTCCGTTTTCTTTATGAAATACTTTAATGCGTGAATCCCATTTACTTACTTCATCTAATTTTTTCAAACAGCTTTCTGATTTAGAACCATCATCAATGATAATCCATTCGAAATATGGATATGTTTGGCTTAAAATTGTATTTGCGGTTTCTTCTAGTGTTGCTCCACCATTATAAAATGGCGTAATGATTGTAATTGTTGGTTCTTGTTTATTTGTTAGGGTACCAATCTTTACTAATTCTTTTCCTGGTTTATTTAAAAACTTCATTTACCTCTCCACCTTTACTTAATGAATATAGATTTTATTTTACTTAGAACTCTTCTAATGTAATTTACGATATTTCGATATAATTTAATTGGCCATTTGCTATTGATTCGATAAATCTCTTTGGTATATTTATTAGTTGTTTTAAAAATATATTTGTAGTCGTTAGTGTAGTTAGCAGTAAGTTCATACTTATATAAATTATTGTCTACATTATATTTTGAGTTAATAAAATTGTAGTTATCTTCAGTAATTTTTTTGTATTCTTTCTTATCGATTTTTTGTAATTTTTCTAAGACGGTATTATCATTTTCTAAGTTCATCCCTGAAAAGTTTTGATTACTTGCTTCTTCAATGTTTTCTTTGGTAATAATATTCATACTGTCGGTATAACTACTGATAATAGATAGCCTTTTACATGCAATTGCCTCTAGAATACATCTATCTACGCCAATAAAAACATCTATTTTTTTATAAAACTCTGGCATATTGGAAACACGACCTAGAAATTCTACTTTATCGGTCAACTTTTTTGAAGAAACATATTTGATTAAGTTTTTCTTTTCTTGACCATCTCCGGCTATTAGTAGTTTACAGGCTTTATCGTTTGATATTAAACAATATGCTTCAAAAAGATCTATTCCATGTTTAATTGATGATACTTTTTCTTCAGAGAAACGAGCGGCAATTCCAAAGGTTGAAAGTTGTTCTGGAATTTTTCCGGCTGGAAAATCTTCCATATTTAATGAGTTAGAAACGATTATGTATTTATCTTCTCCTAAGTGATATATGTCTTCTATTTCTTGTTTGGTACTTTCTGCAATACATACAATTTTAGATGCATTTTCAAAGAAAATTGGTAAAGCAAGTCGATATGTTGGAAACTCTTTAGTAAACCAATCAATTGCTCCTGGAACGATGGAATGTGCATAAGCCACATATGGAAGATCTAACTCCATGCAAACTGGAAGCCAGTACATAATACAAGGATATTGGTGAATATGAATTTCTGTAATTTCTTTTTCTTTACAAAAATCTATTAATTGTTGTTTTTTATCTAAACGAAAATAATTTCTTATTTTATGTTCTAAATATAAGACTTCTACTCCAATACGTTCTAGTTCTTTAGCATACATTCCATTTTTAGCAGCAACATATACTTTATGTCCCGCGCGAATATAACCTTTACATAGTGTAACAACAGCAGTCTCTACTCCACCAATATCTAAAAATTCCAAACACATTAAAATATTTCTTTTCTTCATATCATCACATCTTTTCTATCAAGTATCATATTCAATTATTTAGACTTTATAAGTAAATTATATAATATTTTCAAAATAATGTAAACCTCGGTGGTAATTTAAAAAGATTATGAAACTAATCATAACCTTTATGTTGTTAACTAGATACTTTTTACTTAGCAAGGTTCATATGCAGTAGCAAAAATGTATTTAGATTATTTATTTTTATATAGGCGACAATATATTTTTGATAGAAATTTACTTTTTTCGATAGTTTTCTTTAAGAAAGATCTATTTTCATAATATTTATTAGCTTTATAATCTGGTACTTCTTTTTTTAGATAAGCAAATGATGTATTAATAAATTTCATCCCTACTTTTTTATCTTTTTGATTACGTTGTTGGATATTATAATTAGTAATTATTCTAACTGTTAACTTATCAACGATATCATTCATATAACTTTTATTTTTAAAATATTTTCTAATGATATCAACAATTTTTAAAATATCAAAAATTCTTTTATCTCGGACGGTGGTTTCACTATTGCCATGAATTACATAATAGTTTAGGAAGTTATCCAGTTTAGCGATTTTACTTGCTTTATCTAGGGCTTCCGCAACGAATGGAGCATCTTCATATTTGATACCTTCAACAAATTTTATAGTATTATCTTTTATTAATTTTGTTTTATACAATTTATTCCAAGGTGCCAGATTAATATCAATTAAAATATTAGGATTATCCTTTAATTTACCCGTTTTAAAACTTGGAAGTTTTATTTCTTCTTTATGACCATCATCATAAACTTTGTAAAAGTCACAAACAATGACTTCTGCTTTGGAAGATATGGCTTTTTCATAAAGTTTTTCACAGGCAGTTGGTTCTAAATAGTCGTCACTATCAACAAACATTAAATATTTACCAGTTGCTTTTTCAATTCCAAAGTTTCTAGTTTTTCCAATTCCTTGATTTTTATTTTTAAAATATTTTATACGTTTATCTTTGTATGTACTTATAATCTCGTCGGTATTATCAGTTGAACCATCATTTATAAGAATAAATTCTAGTTCTTGTTTAGTTTGACTTAATAAAGAATCGATACACTTATTAATAAATTTTTCAGCATTGTATATTGGAACAATAATACTTATATCAGTCATAATTACACCTACTTTCCTAGCGTCTTATAATATATTTTGGGAGATATCTGAAGGAGAATTTTCTTTAATTTTCTTGGTAGTGAATTAGTTAAGATATTATCAAAGACTTTATTTTCTTTTAATTTCTTTTTATATTCTCGATAATCTTTTCCATGAAGAGAACAGATTTTTAAGATTAAACTATTAGCAACAAAACTTTTGAAATAAGTGCTGTCTAATTTTGTTTTGTGTATTTCTTCAATTAAAAAGTTATAGTGAAAGAAGAAATCTGCTACTTTTTTCTTAGTCCAATTATAATTTTCATTTGTCATAATACTACCTGTTCTTCTAAAATAATTATAACCAATATAAGAAAGACAATTTACTGATTTGGCTTTAATTATTAGTAGTGGCATTAAACCATAGTCTTCATGAATTTTTCCTTCTGCAAATTGAAATTTTTCCTTCTCATAGTAACTTCTTTTTACTGCATAGCAGCAAGCAGCATCAACGAAGTGAAATGTGGTTACTAGTTTAAAGGCTTCTTCTCCCGATTTATTTTCAAAGGATATTTCTGAATAATCCGTTTTGATATTTTGATCGGTTACTGTGCGCATTTGAAATCTTATTAAGTCTGGTTGTGTTTTACTACTTTCATTTAATTTTTCAAGTAATTCTTTATCCCACCAATCATCGCTATCTAGGAAAACTAAATATTCACCTTTGGCCTTTTTGATAGCCATGTTTCTAGCACTACTTACGCCTACGTGATTACTCTCTATTAAAGTTAAGTCGTATTTTTTAGCAATTTCTTTACTTTTATCAGTAGAACCATCATCTACTACTAATACTTCATAATCTTTAAAAGTTTGATTTTTAACGCTATCGAGACATTTTTTTAAATATTTTTCTACATTATAAACAGGAATAATAATACTAAATTTTGTCATTATACCACCTCATTAAAGATTTTTTCTAGACGCTTAAATTTTTCTTGTTGAAGTTTACTAAAATCTACACTCTTTATCTTTCCTTTATCTTTTAAGATATTTTTTACTTCAGTAACCATTTTATCTTTATCTTTAGAAACTATATAGGCATAGTCTTTACCAATATTTAATTGAGAATCACTGACATCAATTGTAGTGATTATTTCTTTATTTAAAGTAATGGCTTCTAAATAAATTAATGGGAAACCTTCATAGTCAGAAGTTAAAATTACATAGTCTGATTGAAGCATGTATGGATAGGGATTTTCTTTACGACCGAAGAAAGTTATTAGTTTTTCAAGGTTATATTTTTTTACTTCTTTCTCATACATTTCTCGGTCTGGTCCATCTCCAATTATCCATAAAGCCAAACCATCAAGTTCTTTTATTAAGTTAATAGCACGAGATAATTTCTTGGCATGGTCATCTAGTCTTCCAACAAAAACTAATAATTTTTTATTTTTGGGCTTTTTAGCGTCAATATTTTCTTTACTCTTCTCTAAGGTCATCTTTACATCAATAAAGTTGGCAAAGACTTCACACTTTGATTTTAGGTTTGGATAAAACTCTAAAAAGTCATCTCTTGCTTCTTTAGCAACAAAGATAATTTTTCGGAAATCTTGAATGTTTCTTTCATTAAAGAATTTTAATAGTTCGTCCTTTTCATAAATATATTTGTAGTTACTATGAACATAAAAAGCAGTATTTTTTGAAGAAATTCTAGCAAGTTTATTGGAACTTAAACTGTATGTTGCGTAACAGCAACCAAAGTCATAATTATGATAATTTAAGATTGTAAATGCTAACTTTCTTGTAAGGTTAGTTAATTTTCTAATAATGACATTAGAATTATTTGAGACTTTTAGTTCTACTAGTTTTGTATTTTTATTTACTCTACCAATTAATAAACCTTTTTTTTCTTCAAGGACTACCGTGACATTATATTTACTATAGTCAAACTGATTTAGTAAATTAATTAAAGAGGTTTCAATGCCCCCTATTTCGAAATTAACTGAGGCAAATAATAAATCTTTCTTAGTTCTTTTAGCAGTTTGAAGAATTAATATTACTACTAGTAGGGAAACTGCTGGGGCGGTTATGATATGACCTGTAAATAATGAAAGAATCAAGATTAGGAAAAGGCTTAGTTTTAACATGTATTTTTCAAATGTGAATGGTGTTTTTTCTTTTGATATTTTGTATAGAATTAAGAAGTATATAGTAAAAAATAATATAAATCCGATAACTCCATGGCTGTATAAAATATCAAAATAATCCATTTCAATTAATTTAGTAGTTTCATTATTATGTGTATAACCTATTCCAAAGATTTTTTCATAAGTTGACGATTTAGAATAAAGAGCTATCTTATCATCTAAAAACGTTAGACGTTGACTGAAGATAAAATGATCAATTAATTCTTTTTCTTGAAATACTTCAAATACATTATCGACTTCTAGATAATCTAGATGGACTTTTATGTTTTTATAGAAGTTTGTTTTAGGAATTATTAGAATAAGACTACATAAACCAATGATGATTGCTGTTCCAGATAAAAGAATTGGTTTATAAGTTTTCTTTTTAAGACAAATAATTATGTAATATAAGTAAGCCATTCCAATAGTAATTAATAAAGTAAGTAACGGAGTTTTTGTTCCGATTGTTAAAATGACAATTAAATATATTAGGAAAAATATTACTTTTAGAAAGACACTTTTTAAGTCTTTTAAAATAATAAACATTATCGGTGTTAGAAGTGAGATAATTCCACTTATTTCATTGGCTGAATTAAAGAATCCTAAAGTTCCGGATTTGGTTATTTGATAACTTTTAAAACCGATACCGAGAAGATTAGGAATTAGTATGAGAAGTAGATAAAAAATTAGCGTTGTGAATAGTGTCATTTTACTAATTTTAAATTCTTCTTTTAATTCATACAAAGATACTAGGATTAATGGAAAGTAAAAGACTTTGACTAATCCTTGAATTTCTTGAAAAATCATTCCATCTTTATAAACTACTATACCTATTAAATAAAAAAATGAATATAGAAGAATAATGATGTATGTATACAGTGAAAATTTATTTTTATAGACAACAGCGGAAGTGTACATTATGAATAGTAAAAATAAAACTCTAATTATGATGCCGATTGTGATATTAAAATTAAATAAGTGAAGACAAAGTCCAGTCACTAAATCAAGTAGCGGTTGAAGAAGAATGAAAATACTTAGAATCTTGTTTAAGTTTTCTTTTATAAATTTATTCATTTAATCACCTACTCTTTTTCAAATATTAAATCTGATGTTTTGATCCAATCAGCGTTGATGGTTTTTTCGATTGCAGTTTTATCTTCATCAATAAAAATTACAACACCATTTTTATCAGTTGGAAGTTCTTCTTCTGAATAGACCATCTCTACATTTTCTGTGTTTAGTTTATAGACTGACATATGATATAAGTAACTGAAATCATTTTTAGATGATGGTGAATAAATGTAGTACATTTTATTTGTATCAATTTTGTATTCATTTAAGATGTTGTCGTATTTTTCTACTAATGATCCTTTGTAATCATCATTTCCAAGTAAACCTCTGACATTACTTTGAAAGAAATAGGTTGATGAAAGCATTAGGATAATAATAGCAAAACTAGTAATTTTAAACTTGTGTTTATCTTCTTTATAGGCTAATAAGTAAAAGAAAATTATACCAATAATTATGATGCTTATAGTTGTCATGTATCTTTCATAACTGGCAAAAATTATTGCTTCTTCCCATGGCATTGATAATAAGTACATAACTCCTAAAATTGCATAGTATCCTAAATAAATTAAATCTACTGCGCCAATTAAAAGAAGAATTCTTTTTCGCTCTTTTTTGCTTTTTTCTGAAAACATAAAGGCGAATAAAATTGCATTAATTATTAGAATATATATGTTAGTAACATTATCTTTTAAAGTAAACAAATGGAAAAAATAACTTTTTATGAAGAAAAATATATTACTCCAACCCTTGGTACGTAATGATAAAATGATGTTTTCGGTACTTAGGGAATGTTTAGAATTTAAGGCAAGCTCTCCATATACTAATTTAACATGACTTTGCCAAAGTAATAAAAATGCGAGAAGTATTAAGCCTGTTATAATGACATATTTGAAGCCTTTTTTTAGTTCTTTATTTTTGAAGGCAATATATAACATATATAAACAATTTATTCCAGCAAGAATTAAACCTGTATTTTTTACAAGTAGTAAAAATATTGAAATTGGTAAGGAATACATAAAACCTTTTTTTAGATCTTTTCTGTAGTAATATAAAATTGCAAGAGAAGAAATTGTCATTGTGGCAATTAGACTATCTACTAATAAGTCATTAAATTTTATTGAGACTGTCATTATAAAAATATAGAAGATTGTAATTAAAATATTTTTTAAAATTTTATTATTTTCCTTAATATAGCCAAAAAGAACAGTTAAGTAACTGAATATCAAATAGTTTTGAGCAATAATCATAGCACCTTCGGTTTTTCCGGCAAGGAGTCCATAAAAATAAATGAAGCAAGCACTTCCTGGTTGATAACCTTTGAACATAATCATCGTGTCTTCAAAATTTGGTAAGGCATTATCAAGAAACATATTTTTTATTATTAATCCCCAATGAGAAAAGTTATCATAATGAGTTAGGTGCATCCCAACACCAATGATAGTAATATAGCCGAAAATTATAATCGGGATTATCACTGACGGTTTTAAAATTTTTTTCTTAATACTTTTTAAAGTTGGCTTTTCTTTATAGGTTGAATAGATAGCATACCCTACTCCTACTAATACTAAAAGAATGGCGGTTAGTTGCATTAAATTTAATATTCCGGCTAGAAACATGATAATTCCTATGACAGTAAAAGATAAGGCTAAAGTAAAACTTTTTTCTATCTTAAATTTATCTTCAATTAGTTTTTTAATACCAAGAATAGTTAACCAGAAGATTATAGTTCCAAGTAATAGTCTCATTTAAAAATCACCTTTTTCTGAATAATATAGTTTACAATGAAAATAACAACATCAATAACCATCTTTATGATTGTGTCATTAATTTTTGTAAATACCAGACTTAGTAAATATACAGATGTGGCTGAGACAATCATTTGTATAACTACTAAAGCATAGTACTTTATAATGCTTGACTTGTCATAATTACCAAAGACAAATCTTGAATTTAGAAAATAATTATATAGTGAAGAAAGTATTCTAGCGATGATGGTTGCGACTATTATAGAAATACTTCCTAAGTCTTTTAATAAGTAATTAAAAATTGTAAATAGAATTAAGTCAATTACAAATGATGAGCCTGCTGAAAATAGATATTTAATTATTCTTTTTATCTCGTCTAAATTTTTCATTTTTATCTTCCACTTCTTTTCTTAATAAGGCTAGTTCTTGAGTTAAAGTAACTATCTTTCTATTTTGCATAGAGATAGTTTTTGTAATATTAAAGCATGTAAATATTAGGAAAATGAATCCTAGGAAAAAGATCATATTTGAAACTGTTTCTATGCCTGCAATCTTGGCTAATTTTTGTAAGTTGGTTACTTGGAAAGTACAGATAATAATACCAACAGACATAATCATCCAAATAAGAGCATTTTTAATATTAAGTTTGTTTTGTTTAATATTTTTTAGAACGTAAATTAAAAATATGAGAATTGATACAATTAAAACAACTATTAACTTCTTAGGCATGTTTATCATCTCCTTTAGTAAAGCCTATTATTGTAAATAATAGTATTACATTAAACATGTAATAGATAGATTTTATGGCATTTATTGATGATTTTCCATGTTCTCTTTCTTTCATTTTTACTGGTACTTCTTTAATTTTAAATTTTCTTTTAGCAAGAGAAAGATTAGTTACTGGTTCTGGATATTCTTGAGGATAGTCCTTGGCAAATAGTTCAATTATTTCTTTATTTACGGCTCTAAATCCAGAAGTCATATCTTTTATTTTTTCACCAGAAATTAACTTAAGTAGAAACGATAATAGATTTATCCCTACCCTTCTAATTTGTGTTGATTTAAATTCACTTTCATTACCAACAAAACGAGAACCAATCACCATATCTGCTTCTTTATTTTTAATTGGTTCTACTATTTTATTTATATAATTAACGTCATGTTGACCATCTCCATCAAACTGAATAGCAATGTCATAGCTATGTTCTTTTGCATATTTGTATCCGGTTTGAACTGCTGCTCCTATTCCAAGATTGTTACTTAGATTTACACAGTTAAAATTATTTTTTCTAATGACATTTAATGAATTGTCTTTACTTCCGTCATTTATGATTACGTAGTCTAGGTTATTTTTAATTAGACTATTTACTGTTTTTTCTATATTTTTTTCTTCATTATAACAAGGTATAATAACCAATATCTTCATACTACCACTCCTTATATTATTGTAACACAATCACTTGATGCTTGTACATCTTTTTACAATTATAGACGGTTCTATTACGAGTAGTTGTTTATCTTTTTAGGGTTTTATTATATAATTGTTTATATAAGATAATGGAGGTTTTTATGGCAAGTAAGAAAAAAAATAAGAATAATCGTCCAAAAGATGACATACGAATAGAAAAAGAGAAAATAGAAGTTGTTGAAAAGGAAAATGACAATACAGAAAAAATAGAAAAAGAAATTAGAGAAAAGAATGTTGAAAAGAGGGAAACAAGAGTTAGTCGAAGTGAATCGATTGAGGAGGAAAATGTGGCTACAAAAAGTGAGAAAGATTTCTCTAGAGAGAGAAAAGTTTTTAAACATCCTTTTGTACATAGTTTTTTAGTTATAGTATTACTTGTAAGTTTGGCATATTTTATTGTTAACTTGTTTTATACTGATACTGATTCTATTTCGACATTAATTAGTAATTTACTGTTGATGGTGTTTACTTTAATGTTTGTATCGGCGTCTATTACTACTAATAGGAAAAATAAAACTGGTTTTTTCTTAAGTGGTTTCTTATTACTTGGATATTTTGCATTTGGAATGTTGATGACGTTTGGAGTTATTAGTTTTCCAAATACAAGGGTTATTGATTTTACTAATAAGGAGTTAACTGAGGTTATTAAATGGAGTGAAGAATATAAAGTAGATATTGTTCAGGAATATGAGTATAGTGATATGATTGATGAATATCACATTATTGGACAAGATGTTGAACCTGGTACAAAGATAAAAGATGTTAATAGTATTACGGTTGCGGTAAGTGAAGGTCCTAATCCTTCTAAGGAAATTGTTATTCCAAATATGGTTGGTTGGGATAGTGAACGAGTGCTTGAGTTTATTAAAGAAAATCATTTATCTAATGTAGAAGTTGAGTTTGTTGAATCTAGTAAAGAAGTTAATACAGTTATTGAACAAAGTAAAAGTGGAAATTTAAGAAGAGATGAAGCATTAAAACTTACTTTCTCATATGGTGAGGAACTTGAATATGACGAAGTTAAATTAAGTGATTTAACTGGTATGAGTAAATTTGAGGCAACTTTTTATTTAAAACAACATCATTTAAATTATGAGTTTGAAGAGGTTTTCTCTAGTGATGTAAAAAAAGGATTAGTTGTTAAACAAAGTGTTAAAGCAGGTACAATGGTAAGTATTAATGGTGATAAGATTACTATTAGTATTAGTAAGGGACCGGAAGTAAAGATTCCTAATTTGAAGAATATGACAATGTCAGAGGTTACAGAATGGGTTATTAAAAATAAATTGAAGTTAGAGTTTACTGATAAATATGATGACTCTATTTCTGAGAATTCTGTTATTAGTGCGAATTACGAAGAAGGAGATATTGTTAGTGAAAGCACTGTAATTGAAGTTGTTATTTCTCGTGGAAAGTTAGTAATGCCAGAATTTGAGACTTATAATGAGTTTAGGGAATGGGCAGAAAAATATGAAATTAAGTATGATGAACAACATGAGTTTAGTGATAGTGTTAAGGCTGGAGAAGCAATAAGTTACTCTTACAAAAAAGGAGAAACAATAAAGAATAATGATACAATTGTAGTTACTGTTTCTGATGGAAAAGAAGCAACAGTTCCAAATGTTGTTGGTTCTACTCAAGCGCAGGCTACTAGCAAATTAAAGAGTTCTGGATTTGGATATAGTTTAGTTTATAGTTATAGTAGTGCAGTTACAAAAGGAAATGTTATTAAACAATCAATTAGTAGTGGTTCTAAAGTAGCACAAGGAACAACTATTACCCTAACAATTAGTAATGGTCCTAAACCTGCAAGTAGTTCAGGAAGTTCCAGTTCAGGCGGAAGTTCAAGTGGAGGTTCAACTACTACTTGTGATACATCAAAAGGTGCTGTTTTCTGGACTGGTGTTGGAAATACTGGAGCCCAAGTATATTCGGCTACTAAGGCACAAAATCCTGGATTTACAATTACCCCTACTTACGTTGATAGTTGTCCTAATGGAGCAACTACTAGTGGTATGGTATGTAGTATAAATGTTACTGAAGGAAATTGGGTATCATATTGTACAACTATAAAAATAACAATTGTTAAATAAAAATAAACAGTAAAAATTTGAGACAAAACCTAGTTGAGTTTTATATGACATGAACCCCGTTTCTTGGATATAAGAAGCGAGGTTTTTATATTGGAATGAGTATGTTGTTAGTCTGAATTCACATAAATTTTTGTATTTCGTCTTTTAAATATACAAAAAGAGAAACATCATTTTGATTTTTCTCTTTAAAAGTTAAGTAATTTATTAATTATCTCATAATAAAGAGGCATCTTACGATACCTCTAATTCTATACAGTTTCCATCTTCTAAATTAAGTTTAAATTGATATGATTTTTGATTGATAATGATTTTTTTAGTAGATAAATCTCTTCCTAGGTTGTCAGTAAATTCTGAATAATCAGTTATATTAGATGAAGTTGTGACATAGATTTTATAATTTCCTTTAGGAAGCGTTGAAATATCTATTTCTGCATCATACCAGGCTCTTGTTTTATCAAGATTATCAGATACTGGAAGAGCAACTGTATAAAGACCATTTGTAATACTACCAAGATCAAATTCATATGTTTCATAAGTTGTTTGATCTTCAAAAATCATTGTTCTGGTTACTGTTGTGTTTGTGGAAAGGTCCATTCCATACGAATATGATGCTCCCTTAATATGAAGTTTATTGTCGACAAATTCAAACACTCTCCAAATATCATATTGATTATAATAACTTCCTACTGTTTTTAATGGAGTTTCTTCATTTCTTATATAAAGTGTGACTGCACTTGTTCTATCACTATAATTATTTTTGATATTTACGTAATTATTTTTGTTTGAATAACTAGTAATTTCTGTTTTATATAGTTTGTTGTTTACTAAAGATTTTGAGTAGTATTCTTCTCCTTCAGCAATAACTTCCATTGTGTAGTTTCCTACTGGTAGAGAATCTATGTCAATATCGATTACAAACCAAGAGTGAGTGTATGTGTATCCATCTACGGAATAGATTGGTCTATTAATACCAGTTAGCTCTGTAATTCTAGTGGCATCTTGTGTGTAAGTGTTTTCTTCATTTTGAGTATCAATAAAAACCACAGAATAAGTAATATCTTCATTAAGAGTATTATTCATACCACTTATTGTGAGGTACCCTCTTAATTGAAGATTGTTATTTATATTGTCTAAATAGTCAAAATAGAAAGTTCCTTCTTGTTCAATCTTTTCATCTAATGTAGCCTTTTCTTTGATAGTAAGAATGATTGTCTTTGTGACAGTGTGACCAAAACTATCTTGTACTGTATATGTAATTTCATACTCACCTACTGCATCGTATTTTACTTTACTATCGTCTACTGTAATTTCAGTTATTTCACCATCTTCATTATCTGTTGCGGTAACACCAGATTTAGGATTAAAGCTTTTTCCAATAGTAATTGTTTTGTTTGAAGCATTAATTACTGGTTCTTCATCAGCAAGGACAGTTACTGTGATGGTTTTTGTTGTTGTATCTTTGGATGTGTCTGCGACTTGATAAGTGACTTTATATGTTCCCGGTGTATTTATATCGACTGTATTTTCTGTAACTTCAATAGCGGAAGTAATGTTTCCATCTTCGGAATCTGTTGCGCTTACACCTTCAAGTTCATCAAATTCTCTTCCTTGAATTATTGTTTTATCTGTTGCGGTGATGACTGGTGCAGAGTTAGTGGCAGTATATTGGTAAACATTAATTGCAACATCTGGGGCGGTTGCTAAAGTCCAACCATAAACGTTATCTGTTCCACTTAAATTAACTGGTACTTTGTACCAAAGATAACCATCAACAGTTTTTTCTTCAAGAATTGGTGTATAGGCATAATGATATAAACCGCTTATATGGGTAGATAAATCATCAACAGTAGTTGGATTAACAATTGTATAAGTATTTACGCCATCTACTGTTACACTGGCCTGACCGTATTTACTACTTACAAATTTAATGGAATCGGCACTTACCCAATGTTTTTGGGAATACTTATAATGAGATGTAACTTGGTAGGCAACAACATTTTTATCTTTATCATAAGCTGTTGTATATACCATTACATATCTATCTTTTAATAAAGTTTGACCAGTTTTACTGATTAAAGTTGAATCGTAGTAGTAACTTGTATCTTTGACTGAAATCGCAACTTCTGGATATAAAATTCCACCGGAGGTATGCAAGTCATAAGTATAATATTTATCTTGATATTCAGTTACTTCGTTTGGTGAAATGTAACCATTTTTTCCTGTATTGGTTTTTATAACGTGTGCTGCTGGCACATAGACATAGGAATTCCAATTGTAATAACCTGTTGTAAGTTGGTTGAAGTTGGAATCAATGTTCATATCAGAGACAACTTTATACCATAAGGTATTTCCATCTACTTCTTCTCCCTCTACCTCATCTAATATTACTAATCCGTTATCGGCTGATGGATAAGTGTAGACATAATTTGAGGTACTAGTAGTTGGAGCAGACTGTGCTGTTGTTGATTTTGTTGTTACAGCGGTTTGATAAAAATTATAATCTTGTAAGCCAAAGGCTTTGTCTAAGTTGTAATAATTAGAGGCCATTTTTTCTCCCCAATAAACATCAGATGCATATTTAACATTCATTCCAACAAATTTATTTCCATTTTGAGCACCAAAATAACGCCGATCTGTTGGTTCTGAATAACCATAGGCTACCCAAGAATATCCATAATCTAAAATACTTTGAGAGAATGTTGAAAAATATGTTGAACCTAGAGTCGGATTAGAGTCTACTGCATTTAGTCCAAAACCATTATTTTTATTAATGGCTAAATTACTTTTTCCATTTCCAGTTTCATTTCTACTAACACCAAAAGCAAGTAAGGCATTGGCTCCATATAATTCTTGAGAATTGTAAAAGAATGTTCCTTGACCATATAGTCTTGATGATGATACTCCATCTTTAACAAGGGCTGTTGTTCCAAAGACATCTCTTCCATAACCCATGACATTTCGAATGTATTCATCAATGTTTAGACTTGAATAAGTTGTTCTCGTGTGTTGTGGTAAAAACTGATAATAGTTGTAGTACGGGTTATCTTTATTTATGGAATTGTCATAGTGGCCAGCCTTGTAGTCCGCAACCATTTTATATCTGTCAGTATAGAAATAATGACCATCATAACTATAGTAGGTTCCTACATCAATGTTTTCTGGTTTAGGTCCGATTGTAGTACCAGAACTTCCGGTATATGTATTTTGAATTTTAGTAACAAAGTTATGTCTGATTGATTCATTAGAGATTGTATAACTACTTGATGATTTTACCCAAACAAGAGGTACTATTTCTACAACACCACTTCTTACCCAACCTGTGTAACCGTTAATTTTTACTTGAGTTGTGAAAGTATTAGATGTTGTGGAATAACCAGAATTAATTAAAACTCCATCTCCCCCACCATAAGCACTATCCCCTGTCATATATGTGTGTTCTGTATCTTTTGTAATTTGACTTGTGGGATATATATAAAACACACTGGTTGTATTAGAAAAATCTACTAACGCAGCATTAGCATCCAATATTTTTATTTCCGTTCCTATTTTGGCAAGTAAGGCTAAATCTTGATTCCCATCAGCAAGCATTGCCGCTTTTGCTTCTTCGAAAGTAGCATGACAACTTTGTGCTTCAATTGTACCATCGACTTTAAATAATGAAACTTCAAAATTACCACATAATGTTCTACTAGCGTAATCTGATTTTGAATAAGCATGAGTATCTTTTATGGAAAAGAAACTGATTGTAAGTATGAATATAAAAAATAATATCTTCTTTTTCATATGCCTAGACCTCCATCATATTATTTAATAATATTATATCAAATATATATATGCATTTTAAATATTACTGGGAGTTTTCACATTATTTTACATTTTTTTACAAAGAAGAAAAAATATTTTTATTGCTTCTATTGGAACCTTGATAAATTACTCTATTTTGGGGTATAATTTATTGTAGAATTCGTAGATTGGAGGTTACTTTATGGCGAAAGAAAAAGAACCTAAAGAAAAAAAGATAAAGGAAAAGAAAATAAAGAAGAAAAAAGATACTGAGGAGATAGAAAATTCAAGTAAAAAGTTAGGAATTGGTTTTGTATTTTTAATGATACTTGTGATTATTGCTCTTGTATCTAGTGCTTTTTTAATATATGAATTGTTACTGTTGGGTGCGATTGAACCATTGATTAGATACATAGTTATTGGATTAGTGGCACTTATTGATTTGATTATTTTAGTAAAGTTGATACTTATAAAAAGTAATAGGCGGAAGAAAAGAAAGAAACATATTGCTTATGTAATATTAACTATTATTTATGCTCTGTTATGTTTTGGAGTTGCTTTTGTAATTAATTATTTATATGGAAAAGTTGATAATATAAATAAGGAAATGGTTACTTATACTTCCTATTTAATTACAATGTCTGATAATCCGGCTACGGAAATTGAAGATATTAATGATTATGTAGTAGGAATTTTGAATGATGAGGATTCTCCAGATGGATATATTATTCCACAAGAAATTATAGATGAATATAAGTTGAATGATTCTAATATTATAAAATCTTATGAAGATTATTCTAGTATGATAGTTGATTTATATGCTGATGAGCTTGGTGCTGTATTTGTTCCAGATAGTTATGTAGATATGTTTTCTGGAATTACAGGATATGAAGATATTGCTACTGATACAAAAATAGTTGCAGAAAAAAGTAAGGAAATGAAAAAGTCTGCTACTTCTGATATAGAATTTGCTTCAGTTAATAAATCTGTTACTGAACCTTTTACAATACTTTTAATGGGAATTGATTCAACGGTAGAAGTTTTATCAAAGAATGCTGTTGCGAATGGAGATACATTAATATTAATTACATTTAATCCTAAAACTTTGAATGCTACTATGGTTTCTATACCAAGAGATAGTTATGTACCAATTGCTTGTTGGTCAAATAAAGATGAAAATAAAATTACTCATGCGGCAGGATATGGAAATGACTGTATGATTAATACAATTCAAAATTATTTTGGTGTTCAAATTGATTATTACGCAAAGATAAACTTTAAGGGATTAGTTAAATTGGTAGATGCTGTTGGTGGTGTTGAAATCAATGTAGAACAAAGATTATGTACTGATAGTTCTGATCGTAGTGGCACGGTTTGTGTTGAGCCTGGGTTACAAACTCTTAATGGGGAGCAAGCATTAGTATATGCTAGAAATAGAAAAGCCCTTGTTAATGGAGATTTTGGTAGAGCACAACATCAACAAGAAATTATAATGGCTTTAATTAACAAAATGAAAACAATTACTAAAGTTAGTCAATTTACATCGATACTCGATACAGTATCAAATAGTTTAGATACTAACCTTACTACAAAACAAATATTAGAATTTTATAATATTGGAAAAGATATTATAAAGAAAAGTTTAAGTTCTGAAGAAGCAGATTTAATTAATATTCAACAGTTGTATTTAGCCGGTTCTAGTCAAATGATTTATGATGAAAGAATGAGAATGGTATTGTATAATTATGTTCCTAATACAAATAGTAAAAAAGATATTGTTCAGGCGATGAAGGAAAATTTGGAATTAATAGATCATAAAGAAATTACATCATTTAGTTTTTCAATTAATAATCCATATGAGAAAACTATTGTGGGAAAAGGTCCTTATAGTTCAGGGTATAATAATTATACATTACTTCCTAGCTTTATTGGTATGACAGAGGCAACTGCTGCAGCTAGAGCGGCTAGTTTAGGATTATCTGTTAAGTTTGAAGGTGATGGTGATACAGTTACTGCTCAAAGTTATCCAGCAAGTAAGCGAATTGATAAAATTAGTGATACTTTAGTATTGACATTAGCAAGTACTGCGGTTGAGGAAGAAGAAACTAATGAGGAGGAAATGGAAGACGCTAAACAAGATTCTAGTTCAGATAATGAATCGAGTGAAAGTTCAAGTAGTACACCTACTCCATCACCTAGTGCTTCCGCAACACCAACTCCTAGTTCTGCTCCTACTACTGAAGAAGATGAATAAACATCTTCTTTTTTGTCCAAAAAAAAGAGATTTATTATCTCTTATTGAAGTTCTACTAGATAGAATTTAATATCTTCTTTAACAAAGGTTAAGGTTGCGGACTGTTGATAACTAGAATATGCTTCATCTGTATATGTCCATGTTACTTTGACGTCGTAGGCAGATAGTTTTTGACTGTTATAAACGTATTCTGTTGAAGTAGCACTTTCTATTGTAATGGAATCAACTGTTGGGAGTTTTTGTTCTCTTTCACCGTACAAGTTACTTTCTACATATTTATAATAAGTGTCTTGTGCATTTACTAAGAAATTTTGAAGAGCATTAGGATGAACAAAGTCTACTCCTCCAACATCGGTTTTAGCGCTTTTATCGGCTAGTGAATAGAAATCATAAACAAACATTTCGGCAATCTTTTTTACGTATTCTTCATCACTTACTTCATCCTCTCGAAGAATATTTTCTAATTCTTTAAACATCTTTTTATATGTTTCTGTTTTGTTATCCTTTAAATCATATTGATAGGCTTCAATTGATTTTAAAACTTTTACCTCTTTTACTTCTTGTTTTTTGTCTGGCATAAATGTTATTACTAGTACTGCGGCTAAGACAATTAGAAAAATTGCGATAACACTATATAAGATTATTTTCGGCTTTTTCTTTAATTTCATAATATCTCCCTTTCTATTCTTCTATATCTATATCTTCTTTTGGTTTTAGTAAATCAAAGACAATTATATCATTAGAAACATCTAATAAGGTTGTTGCATACTCGTTATTATATTTTATTTCTTCTTCACTTATTGCCTCGTTTACAAGTGAAAGATATTCTCCTTTTTGACTGTTATAGTAGACTTTATTAGTTACCCAGTTTCCATTAGGGAAAACGACAATATTGTTTTCTTTAATACTGAAGATATCATGTCCTAAAGCATATTCATTATAGAAACCTAGCATATTTCCAAGTGTAGGCATGGCATCATACATTCCCATGACATTTGTTATTTCTTGGTTTAGACTAGTTCCTTTCATATCTTTTGTCCAAATGATAAATGGAACTTTTCTACCTAATTCATATTGGTAGGAATCATATTCAACATAGTTTGGATCATCATCATCTAGAATGTCATCATTTTCTTTATCGTAGTTGTATAAATAGTTATATTCTTTTCTAGAAATTCTAGCATCATGATCTCCATAGATAACTAAGACTGTGTTTTCTAATAGTCCCGCTTCATCTAGCCCAGTGATTAATTCTCCTAGAGCCTCATCAGCATAATGAAGTGACTTATAGTAGTTTCCTAATTTAGTAGCTTCCATATATGGATATACAACTTCTTCTGTTGTTCCATCTTCATTAGTGATAGTTTCTTTTATATCAACAGAATAGTCACCATATTTTTCTGTATCTGAGAATGGTGTATGATTTGATAACATAATCATTAACCCATACCAATTTTCATGTTTACTATCGATCTTTTTTAATTTTTCAATTGACTGAGCAAAGAACTCTTTGTCACTTAAACCTAGACCAATTATATTTTCATCGGTTATTTCATAATCGGCTTTACTATAAAATCTATCATAGCCTAAACTAGTATGCATTACTCGTCTATTCCAGAAATCAGCGTTATTAGCATGCATACTGAATGTATAATAACCTTTTTCTTTTAATAATGATGGCGTAGAAATATAAGTTCTATCCGGATAAGATACAAAGGCTGTACCACTTTTTGTAGGCATTAAAGAAGTATTAAACGTTAATTCAGCATCACTACTAGTACCAACACTAACTTGGGAATAATAGTTTGAGAAAAACATTCCTTCACTTGCAAGTTTATTTAAGTTTGGAGTTACTTCTTCACCATTGAAAGATAGTTCCATAGCATTTGTTTGCATGCTTTCTGCATGGATTACTAAGACATTTTTCCCTTCAAAGATGTTTGTATAGGCATTCGTTTGAACTTCTTGTTTTCCTTCAAAATATTCAACAAATGATTTGTTTGCTTTGTCATAACCAAACATTGAATTGATGGTTGGTTGGATTGTTGAAATGACATCATTTCCTTGATAAACATAAATACCAAAGCATTGAACAATATATTCTTTATTCCATTGTTTTAATAATCTACTGATGTCAGTTGGTGTCAAAGTTAATAGGAATACTCCAGCAATACATACTCCTGTAATTAAAGTAGTAAAGGCTTTTTTCTTACGTTCTGATTTGACAATTATACGTTTATAATAATTTTGTTTTTTTAGTTTGCGATGGATTATAAACATAACGATTGGGCCAATAATATAAATTAAATCTTTTAATTGGATGACGTTTTCAGTTACGGCATCGCCTACTTCTCCAACATATTGAGTTAGAGATAACATTGAAATTGAAGCAAAAGACGTATAGTATGTATAATAGACTGAATTAATCATGCAAATAGCCATTAAAAAAATGGTAAATGAGAAATAGTAAGCAAAACGATTTTTTGGTTTTAAGAAGTATCCAAAAGCACCAATTATGATTACTACTGCTGTATCGGCTAATATTGCTTGAATTGAAAATATACTTTTAAGTGTGGGCATACAAAAACTTCTTAATAATGAAGCGTTTAATACGCCAACAATTACAAAAGTTAAAAATAAGACATTATCTTTAATATATTTCTCGATTAAATGTTCTGTTTTGATTTTTTTAATTACTTTATTAGTGCTGTCTTTAAGTTTTTTTAAACCAATCTTTATTCTTTTCATATCTATACCTCGCTTATATAATTATATCACTCTATTATATATTTTTCAATCTCCTTATAAGCATTAGAAAAAGCGATGAGTTTTTTTACACATCGCTTTTGATTATTTCTTTAAGTGGCTTTTTTTCTTCCAGAGCCTTATAACTTCCGGCATTCAAAATCATACCTAGGACAAAAATGTATGATAAGATGTATACCCAAAGTAGTAAAATTATAACATTTGAGATGCTACCATAAAATAGACTATAGTTTGAGAATGTTGCTATATAAAAGGAATAAATTTCTGTGGCTAAAATCCAGCCTACCGTTGTAAAGATTGATCCTTTAGTTGCACTAGTACTTTCTATTTTTTCATCTGGAGCAATAACATATATTAGTTTAATGTTAAAATATAAAATTATAATTGTAATTGGATATTGTAGTAATTTAAACAATCGATAGATAAAATCAATAGGTATATTTTTAGAAATTGATCCGGCAATAATTTCAAAGATGGTATCTCCCCAAACAGGAACTACTAGTAGGAAAAAGAATAGGCCTACTAAGGAAACAGTCATTAAAATTGCTTTTATTCTTCGTTTAAAATAACCTTCTGATTTGATTTTATATATTTCATTAGAAGTAATAATCATTGAATTTGCACCATTTGATGCTAGGACGAAGGCTGCTACAAAGAAAGCAACTACATTAAAATTTAATCCTTGAGCAGTCATAACATTAGCAATAATATCAGCCACGGCTTTGGGAACAGCACCATCTATAGCACTTCTAATTGTATCAACAGGTATTGATAGTGCTGATGCGATGGCTCCAATAAGAGCGACTAATGGTATCAATGATAAGACAAGAAAAAAAGCAAGCTGGCCAGGTAAAATCCTTAACTCAGGCTTTTTTATTAGTTCAATAATTTTTTTAAAAAAACCTCTTGCTTGCTCCATATTATACTTCCTTTTTATTTATATTCTTCTTTGTTTGTAATCATTTCAAGTGTTGCTTCGTTAATAGCATCATCTAAAGTTTTGATTTCATCAGTAATCATACTATATCCTACAGCGGCACCAAATTCATGTGGTAATGATTTCATTTCTTTTTCTAACTTTTTAGTATATGTAGAAATTTGTCTATCACTATAGCCAACTAGATATATTAAGAATTCATTTCCATCTGTTCTAATAACTTCACTATTTTCTAATTGTGTATTTACTAAGATACCGGCTGCTTTGATGATTAGTTGATCTCCTTCTTCATGTCCATAGTTATCATTGACATATTTAACATTATTTAAGTCAACCATTACTATTGATTGTGGGAATACTTTGCATTCTTCCCATTCAGCCATCTTGGCATTTAAATAATTTCTATTTTTTAATGAAGTTAACATATCTGTATATTTATGTCTATCGGTTGCTTTTATTTTCTTAATTTCATTTTTCTTTTTAATTATAACGTAGATAATTCCTAAAACAATTAAAGGTACAAAAATAATTGCTAAAATAATTGTATATACTTGTTCTAGAGTTGAATCTTCTAGTATTGATGCATGTAAGTTTTCAATTCCAGTATTACGATAATTGTAATATGAATTTGTACTAATAATGTAATTAAATAAATTATAGAAGGCTTCATTATCTTTTTGAACCATGAACTTATAATCATTCATCATTGTATCTTTATATAATAATTTATAGTTTTTGAACTTACTATTTTGATAGTATGAATAGATTTCATAATCTACTACTATTAAATCAGAATCTGCTTCTTTAAGCATTTCATCTAATGTTTTGTATGTTTTTATTTTGGCTTTTGAGTTACTTTCAAAATAACTATGAAGAGAATCGTTTTTTAACATTAAAACTTTTTGGTTTTTTAGACTTTCAAAAGAATTAACAACATGATTATCTTCTTGTTTTCCTAGAACAACGTAGTCTTCAATGAATGTTGAAATAGTTGGTAGATAATTATCATCACTATAGTTATAATAGTCAAAATAAATGTCTACTTCACCTTTTTCAATTGCTTTTTCTAAGGCTGTTTTAGATGAATATTTTTTATATTTAAAATCAATGTCTGCTAAACGAGCCATTCTATTGATATATTCACCGGCTATTCCTGCAAGTTTACTATGTACTTTTAATTCGTATGGTTCATTTTCAACATAACCATAGACATAAGTTTTTGAAACTAAAGTTGATTTTTCCTTAGCAGTTAATTCATTTTTATCTAAATAGTAATCTAAATATGCAGCATTGTACTCTTCTACATACTTTGTATAACGCCATTTGTTATAGTATTTTTCAACTATTTCATTTAATTTATCATTGCTACTGCTTAATGTTAAAACAATTTGTTTTTGGTATTCAGTAAAGAAATAATTGATAGCATATTTGTCATTTTCAATTACATAATCAAGATACATAATATTTGGAACAATAATCATTTCTACTGTACCATCATCTAAAGCAGCATATAATTCTTCTATCTTTTCGTATGATTTGTAAGATAGGTTTGTGCCACTTTTTAAATAATAACTAATATTTTCACTATCTTCTGCGAAAACTCCAATAGTCATATTTTTCATATCTTTAATATGATTTATTCTTTTATGTTCTTTACCAACAGCAATATAATTATCTGTAAATAAAGGTAAATCATTCTCTGTTAACTGTTCATCATTGTCTAAAATTCTAATTCTAAAACCAGATGTTGAGTCTTTAGAGTCTTTTAGGTATGGGATTTTATTGAATTCAATACCAATTGCTTCTTCAAAGTCTGAGATGAAGTTGAAAATAACACCCTCTCCATTCATTCCATATAAAGGATAGTCATTTACGACTTCAAAATCATATGTTTGATCTTTATTTTCTTCAACCCAACGTTTTTCAGTTACGGTTAATGTTGTTGTTTTATCTTCCTTATTATAATAACGATATACAAGTACAAAAGCTACTAAGGCTATTATAATAGAAATGATAACTATCCATATTTTCTTTTTCATTATTCTACCTCTTATCTATCTTTTGTCCATGATATTTTATCTGAGTTTTGAATTTTATAACCCATAATTGGAAAATCTGTTGCTTCTTCATTATCTTTTAGTAGATAAAATTGAAAATCGTAGAAGCCTTTTTCTTCTGTTGTAAATGTCTCTAGAGCAGTAGTCGCATACGTTTTAGCAGTATCTTTTGAAACTTCATCATATACTGTGATAGTTATATTTATAATTCTACCTGAAGTTCTAACTTTAACTTCTGCTGCTCCGTCAGTCAAAGATTCTTTAATTTTATCATCAACATTCTTTGTTACTTCTACTTTTCCATCTAGTCGATTGCCATAAACAGCTGCACCTTCATTTGGAATCAAGATGTTTTTTAATTGAATACATAATAGTAGTGCAACAAAGAATACTATAAGTACTATAATTATATTTTTATTTCTCTTTAAAAAATTCATTTTATCACATCCTAGTATTATAATTATACACTATGTAATAGGCTTTTTCAATTTACACTTTCTTTGTAAATTTAGTTTAATTCTTCAAGCAGAATATCCATAGCCATTTTTGGATTAGCAGATCCTTTAGATTCTTTCATAACTTGTCCCATTAAGAATTTAATTGCTCGATCATGACCTGCTTTGTAATCGTCTACTGATTCTTGATTTGCATCAATCACTTTTCTTACTACTTCTCTAATAGCAGAATCATCAGTAATATTTTCGATGCCTAAGTTTTTAATTATGTCAGTGATACTTGTTGTCTCTTCTAGGACTTTATCTAAAATATCTTTTAGATTTTTACTTGTTAAAGTATTGTTTTCCATTTGTTTAATTAAATCTAGAAAACGCTCTTTAGTAAGAGTTGTATCCATAATTGTTTTTTCTTCTCTATTTAAGTAGGCTGCAATATCGCCTAAAAGTAAATTACTAGCAATTTTGAAATTAGTATCTTCTGATAGTAAATCATTAAAGTAATCACTTAGGGCTCTGTTTTGAATTAACTTAACTGCATTAATTTCAGATACTCCTTTAGATAGATATACTTCTTTACGTTCATCTGGAAGCATTGGAATTGTCTTTTTTACGTTTTCAATCATTTCATCGGTTACATAAAGAAATGGAATATCTGGTTCTGGGAAATAACGGTAATCATTGCCTGTTTCTTTAACACGCATTAAAACTGTATCACCTAATTTATCATCATAACGTCTTGTTTGTTCTTGGAAAGTTTCCCCAGCGTCATAAATTTTTGCTTGACGGGCAATTTCTTTTTCAATACTTAAGCCAACATTTGATATTGAACCAATATTTTTAATTTCGGCTTTGGTACCAAATGGATCAGAGACATTCTTTCTGATGGAAACATTTGCATCTGCTCGCATTGATCCTTCTTCCATTTTACAGTCAGAAATATCACAATAAAATAATAATTGTCGTAATTTTTCTAGGTATGCTTTGGCTTCTTCGCTACTTGAAATGCATGGTTTTGTGACAATTTCAATTAGAGGAACTCCGGCTCTATTAAAATCTAGAAGTGTTTTTGTACCTCTATGCGTTGATTTGCAGGTATCTTCTTCAATGTGCATTTCTAATATTTCTATTTTTTTCTTTTGTCCGGCCACTTCAATTTCAACATATCCATCATAACCAATAGGTGTTCTATTTTGAGTAATTTGGAAATTTTTTGGATTGTCTGGATAGAAATAATTTTTTCTATCAAAGTGCATTTCTCTTCTTATTTTACAGTTCAAAACGGTTGCGGCTTTAATTGCTAAATTAACTACTTCTTTATTTAAAGTTGGTAATGTTCCTGGGTAGCCTAGGTCAATAACATTAGTTAGTGAATTTGCCATTTCTCCATAACCGTTAACGGAATTAGAAAAAATCTTTGTTTTGGTTTTTAACTCAACATGAACCTCAATTCCGATTGTTGGAATATAATTTGACATTACTTTTCACCTCCTGGTGTTAAATCTAAATTAAGCTCTTTTTCAATAAAACTTGCGAGTTTGTACATTTTTGATTCGCAGAAATCATCACCAATAATATGCATTCCAATTGGTAGGTGTTCTTTGTCAAATCCTACTGGAACGTTCATTCCTGGAAGACCTGCCATATTTACTGGATTAACTAAAACATCGTCTAAGAAACTTTTTAATGGATCATCAAGTGAGTCTGTTTGATTATAAGCAGTAGTTGTGGCAGTTGGGCCAATAACTAAATCATAATTGGCAAAGACTTTTTTAAATTCTTTTCTCATATCATCTCTAATTGACATGGCTTTGTTGTAATAGATTTTTGCATTTTCTCCACTTAGGATGTATGAACCAACCATAATACGACGTTTAACTTCTGTACCGAATCCTTCTTGTCTAGTTCCATAATATAAATCAAGAATGTTTTCAGTATTTTCTTTAGAATGTCCATATCTTATTCCATCGAAACGGGCTAAGTTTGAACTTGCCTCTCCTAAAGCAATTACTTGGTATAGTGTTACTGCATGTTCTAAATATTTTATATCAACATAATCAACTGTTGCTCCAGCATTTTCTAATAATGTAATGGTATCTTTGATTTTTGTTTTTACTTCTTCTGCTACAATATCACTCATAAAGTATGTTGGAATAGCAATTTTCATTCCTTTTATGTTTTCACCAATTAATCTTGTAAAATCTTCATCTTCTTTATTTGCTGATGTTAAGTCTTTATCATCATGGCCAACAATAGCATTTAATAGTAAAGCATTTTCATAAACATTTTTAGTCATTGGACCAATTTGATCCATGCTTGAAGCAAATGCAACTAGTCCAAATCTTGATACTCTACCATAGGTCGGTTTCATTCCTACTATTCCACAATAACTTGATGGTTGTCTAATTGAACCACCTGTGTCTGAACCTAAAGCAAATGGTAAATCACGTGCAGAAATGGTTACCGCAGAACCACCAGAAGAACCTCCAGATATTTTTGTTTTATTCCAAGGGTTTAGAGGTGCACCAAAGTAACTTGTTCTACTAGTTGATCCCATAGCAAACTCATCCATATTAGTTTTACCAATAATAATCATATTCTTGGCTTTAATCTTTTCAATAACAGTTGCATCATATATTGGTGTGAAGTTATCTAACATATGAGATGCACAGGTTGTTAATAAACCTTTAGTAATAATGTTATCTTTTATAGCTATTGGCATACCAAATAAGATATTATCTACTTCTTTATTTTCTAGTTCTTTAGCCTGTTTTAGAGCCTCTTCTTTATTTAAAGTTATATAAGCATTTAATTCTTTATTATTTTCAATATTTTCAAAGGCTTCTTCTACTAAGTCAATAGGCTTAATCTTTTTTTCTTTTAGTAACTTGTGTAATTCTAAAACACTTTTATTTAGATATTTCATATTAAGCCTCCTCTCCTATTACAACTGGCACTTCGATGTAGTTACCGCTGTGACGAGGGGATATTGCTACTATTTCTTTAGGATTTAGCATTTCTCCTGCAATATCTTCACGTAATGTGGCATTAGAACTCCAGTTAGCAATTAGCATTTCATCGTCATAGTCTTCTACGTCTTTTATTTTATCAACACTATCTATAATTTGTTTTAATTGTCTTTGATACATTTCAATTTCTTCTTCACTAATTTTGATACGTGCAAGTTCGGCAACGTGTAATACTTCTTCTTTTGATAATTTGTCATCCATGGCGGATTCCTCCTTTAACTTTACTTATTATATCACGTAAATTTGGGGTTGTAAATTAAACTAAATTACAGTTTTTAATAATTATACAAAAAGAACTTCTTATAAACAAAAACACACTTTTTTGAAGTGTGTTTAGTCATTATTTTATTCAGAGTCTTCTATAACTTCTTCTGTATAGCAATCTGATAAATAAATTGTATTTGCTCGATCGTCATTTTTTAAGGTGAATTTATAAACGGTACCACGAACAAGAAGTTTTTGTTGTTCTGTGTAATTTATCAAATCCTCTTTTTCTTTGGTCATTGAGCAATCAATTTCTAAAGTATATTTACCATCTGGATCAACATATTGAAGAACTAATTTATTTTCATCTGTATTTACTTCTTTAATTTCGGATTCTATTTTTAAATATTGTTTGTAGTATTTATTGGCTGTTTTTTCAGGATCGTTTTGAAACTCAATAGCAAGATCTATGTCTTCAATTTCAGTTGGTGTAATAGTATATGGCATATTCCAAAATCCTAGTTTTGTGTCTTTTCTTCCGTCTGTTACATTGTATTTTATTACTTTATAGCCTAGTCCATAATATACCTTTGTTCCTCCATCATCATATGTTGCGGTTTTGATAGCAAAAAATGGACCCTTATTATATTTAGAAACGCAAACGACATCAATACTGATTAAGATCATTAGAATCATTAAAACAATAAAGATAATATTAAATATTTTCATTGTCTTGTCAGAATTTGCTCGTCTAAAAGTTTTTTTTGCGTCTTCGTATTCTTCTTTTTCCTCAGAGTCTTCTTCAGTATTTGAAAATTCATTTGTTGAAGAAATGTTATTTTCATCTGCATTTAGGGTATCATCTTCATAGTAGTCATCTTCAATATCTATTTCAACATCTACTTCTGCATTTTCATCATATTCTTCGGCTTTGATTCGGTTTATCTTTTTAGTTTTATTTTTCATGTTCTCACCTCAACTTATGCATATTATAGCATTTTAGATTATTGTATGTAAAGTAAGTCTTAATTAAGCTTTGATTTAAATTCTTCTTCTGTCCAAATTGTAATACCTAATTCTTTGGCTTTGTCATATTTACTTCCAGCATTTTCTCCGACAATTACTACGGATGTTTTTTTAGAAACAGAGCCTGATGTTTTTCCACCAAGGGATTCAATTATTTCGGATGCTTCTTCCCGAGTAAATAAAGTTAATGAGCCTGTTAAGACAAATGTCTTTCCGGAAAACTCAATATTTTCTTCAACTTTTTGTCCTAAATAAGTCATATTTATTCCTAAATCTTTAAGTTCATCAACAATGGCTTTGTTGTGGTCATCAGAAAAATAATTGATAATACTTTTGGCTATTATTTCACCAATATCTGGGATTTTTATAAGTTCATCTTCCGTTGTGTTTATCAAATTATCCATTGTTTCATATTTGATTGCTAAAATCTTGGCTGTTTTGGCACCAACATGGGGAATTCCAAGTCCAAAGATTAATCTTTCTAGAGAGTTGTTTTTGCTATTTTCAATTGCCTCAAACATATTGTGAACTGACTTATCACCATAACCTTCTAGGCGAATTAACTCTTTTTCATGTTGATGTAGGCAGTAGATATCTGCTATAGTCCCAATATAACCAAAGTTGTAAAAATCTTCAATAATTCGCTCCCCTAAACCGTCAATATTCATGGCATCACGAGAAGCATAGTGAATTAGACTTTCTACTTTTCTAGCAGGACATTTATTGTTAGAACAATAATAGTCTACTTGTCCTTCTTTTTTAACAAGTGTTGAATTACACATTGGGCAAGTAGTAATCATAACAAAGTCTTTTTCTTCACCCGTTCTTCTACCTAATTTTACTTCTACAACTTCTGGTATTACATCGCCTGCTTTTCTAATTGAAACGATATCACCTATTTTTAAGCCTTTTTCATTGACAAAGTCCTCATTGTGAAGAGTTGCTCTAGAAATAGTTGAACCTGCTACTATTACTGGTTCTAAAACAGCATTTGGTGTAATTTGGCCTGTTCTTCCAACTGTAAAAATAATATCAGTTAATCTTGTGACAACCTCTTCGGCTGGAAATTTATAAGCAGTTGCCCATTTTGGATACTTAGCAGTAAACCCTAGTTTTTGTTGTTGTCTAATATCATTAACTTTGATAACAATTCCGTCAATGTCATATGGAAGGGATTGTCTAATAGTTGCTTTTTCATTAATAAATTCTAGTAACTCATTGATATTGTTTACGAGTCTGTTGTTAGGGTTTGTTTTAAAACCTAGTTTTTTCATGTACTCAATTGCTTCTTCATGGGTATTCAGATTATAATCTAAAGGATTTGGTAAATGATAGATAAATGTATCTAATTTTCGTTTTGCAGCAATCTTTGAATCTAATTGACGAATTGATCCAGCAGCAGCATTACGACAATTTTGAAGAAGAGATTGGCCATTTTCTTTTCTAACGGCATTAAGTTCCTCTAATGTTTTTTTATTCATGAAGATTTCTCCACGTACTTCAATATCAACTTCTTCTTTTAATGTTAAAGGAATTGTTTTTATGGTTTTAGCGTTGTGAGTGATATCTTCACCAACCATTCCATCACCACGAGTTGCAGCTCTTACTAACTTTCCCTTTTCGTATAGAAGAGAAACTGATAAACCGTCAATTTTTAATTCGGCCATATATTGAGGAGTAACTCCCTCTTTTTTTATTCTTTCATCAAAAGCAATGATTTCACTTTCATTAAAGACATTACTTAAAGACATCATTGGAATTTTATGTGTAGCCTTTTCAAAACCTTCAATAATTTTACCACCAGCATGTTGGGTTGGGGAATCTTCTTTTATCCACTCTGGATGGTCTGCTTCGATTTCAAATAGTTCTCTTAAATATTTATCATATTCTTGATCTGAAATAGTAGGATTATCAAGGGTATGATAATTGTAATCTGCTTCATTTATTATATTTATTAATTCTAACATTCTTTCATACATATTATTTATCACCTATTATTAGTATAACATTTTCCTCAGTACAAAAGAATAAAAATTTATATTTTTAACCGTATTGGTTGTTGTCTTTCAACGTTCTTATTTTTCTAATAAAGTTTTTTATTCTATATAGGTCTGAATTTCGACAGTTTTTTTATTTTGATAACGGTGATTTTTTGACTCTAGATATTTTTGATAAAAATTACTATAGTTTTCTTAATAAAAAATATTTATTTTTTTGTACAAGTCGTAATTTTCTATATAAAGAAAAGAAGATTTAACTCCATAAATCCTCTTTGTATACACCTTCGGCCACTAATTCTTTAATTGAATTTTTTATGTTATCTAAATCTTCACGATATGTTGCACCAAACCATTTAGCAGATGTTGGTAAGACTTTAATTTTAACTTTTTCTTCTTTAATCATTCTATCTAGAACATCTGGTAATAAGAACTCACATGTTGATAAATCGTCTTTATTGCTGGCAAAGAATTCATTCATTTGAAGTTCTATCTCATCAAATATAGCAGGTGTTAAACCAAACATTAGCATTGATACGGGATGATCTAAACCGATTTCATATGATGCATTACCATTTAATGGTTCACATTTTACAACATCACCTATACGCTCTGCTTTACTTTCAATGACATCTGTTAAATAGCCATCTTTTTCCATACAAACTCCGCGCTTAACTGCTCCTTTATCTGATAATGTTCCTCCTATTTTATAACCAATTACACAGAAGTCATCACTTTCTTTAGCAAAATTTGCTGCTAGTTGGAATGATTCGGCTCCAAAGAAATCATCTGCTGAGATAATGGCAAACTTTTCATGAATATTATCTTTTGCACAATATACAGCATGACCAGTTCCAAATGGTTTAGTTCTATCTTTTGGAATATCATAACCGGTTGGAAGATTGTCATTTTTTTGGAATGCATATTCTACTTTGATATGTGGTTCTACTCTTGCTCCAATTGTTTCTTTAAATACTTCATAATTTTCCTCTTTAATTAAGAAGACTATTTTTGTAAATCCGGCTTTTATTGCATCGTATACTGAATAGTCAATCATGAATTCTCCTGATGGGCCAACTGGTTCAATTTGTTTTAAGCCTCCGAAACGGCTACCCATTCCTGCCGCTAATACTAATAATGTGATATCTTTATTCATATCTATCAACTCCTTCATATAGTTTTATATATTGAATCACACTTTCTGATTTATTTCTTTTTGGTGATGCTAGTTCTACTTCCAAATCGACTAGCATTTCATGGTAATCAAGACTTTGTTTTTGACCATGTACTTCTAAATATTTGTTTTCACAATATGGACTTTCTGTTTTCTGTTGTCCAAGTATTCCTGTTATAGTATAACCAGATTGAAACACTTGAAGAAGCCCACCTTGTTCTAATTCTTCCATAATATAGTAGATGAATTATACTTTTTAATTCTTGGTTAGGCAATTCATGTGGATGAATACCATCATAAAATGATTTTAAATAGGCCCTTGTAAACTATGTTGTCTAGGATTTTTACTAATATAGATTGTATAACCTCTTTTTAGAATTTGATTTGAAAATCCTAGCATTTAATTCTCCTATACTTTAGATAGTTTTTTATGATTTTTCATTAGTTTTTTAACTCCATGAGGATGCTTAAATGCAACACTTACTAGGGTGTTTGTAACTTCTAATACACGTCCAGTACCAAATGACTCATGGTAAACATAGTCACCAACTTCATAGTCAATTTCTTCTTCTCTAAACATTTCTCCTACTTCAAGTTTTTCTTCTTTTTGTGGAAGTTCTTCTTTCGCATTAGATTCAATTAAATCTTTATTAATCTCTCCCATAAATCTACTTACTGGATTAATCTGTTCTTTTCCAAATAAGGTTCTTCGTCTTGCATTTACTAGATGTAAGTCATCTTTAGCACGAGTTATTGCTACATAACAAAGACGTCGTTCTTCTTCTAATTCGGAGTTTTCCATAAGTGAATTCATATGTGGGAATATTCCTTCTTCCATTCCTACAACAAAGACATGATTAAATTCAAGTCCCTTAACTGAGTGAACGGTCATTAAACTGACTCTATTTGGATCATCTTTATATTCTTCTACATCACTTATTAAACTTATTTCAAGTAAGAAATCTTCTAAGGATATTAGTCCTTCTCTTTCTTCAAAGGATTTAGTAATTGACTTGAATTCTTCTAAGTTTTCAAGACGGACTTCTGCTTCAAGGGACTTTTCACTTTCTAGGTCTGCCCTTAGGCCTGAGGCATCTAAAACTTTATCAATTAACTCTGTAAGAGTTAGTTCTTCAGATATGGACTTTAATTTTTCAATGGTATTTTTAAAGTCTAATTCTTTTCCTGAGGTAATAGCGTCATAGATACTTGTACCAGCAAGATCGGCTTTTTCTTGAAGTGTTTCAATTGTTTTTAAGCCAATACCTCTTTTTGGGGTGTTAATAACTCTTAGTAGGCTTATGTTATCTTTAGAATTATGTATTAATCTTAAATAAGCAATTAAATCTTTTATTTCTTTTCTAGAATAGAAATAAAAACTTCCGATAACGCGATATGGAACATTTTCTTTTAACATCTCTTCTTCTAAGACACGAGACTGGGCATTAGTTCTATAGAGAACAGCCATATCTTTATATTCAACTCCACGTACAGTTAACTCCTTTATTTTTCTGATGACATACTGGGCTTCGTCTCTTTCATTATATGCTCGATAATATTTGATTTTGTCTCCTACGCCACGAGCAGTCCAAAGATTTTTATCTTTACGCATTTTATTGTTTTTAATTACTTGATTTGCTGCATCTAGAATTGTACTAGTTGATCGATAATTCTGTTCTAGGAGGATGGTTTTAGCATCTTTGTAATCTTTTTCAAAGTTTAAGATATTTTTGTAGTTGGCACCACGGAAACTATAAATACTTTGAGAATCATCTCCTACACAAGTTATTTTTCGATTTTTTGCACATAATAGTTTAGTTAAAATATACTGGGCATCGTTAGTATCTTGATACTCATCAATTAGTAAATATTGGTATAAATCTTGATACTTTTCTAATGTTTCTGGGCGTTTTTTAAATAGTTCGATTGGCAAAAGTAACAAGTCATCAAAGTCTACTGAGTTATTTCTTTGAAGTTTAACTTCATATTTAGCATATACTTGTTGGATTACTTTTTCATAGTCACTTACAGCATATTTTTCATAACTCTCTGGTGACATCATTTCATTTTTAAAACTACTTATTTTGTTACGAATTGCTCGAGGATTATATATTTTCGGATCATAGCCCATATCTTTAATTATCTTTTTAACTACGGTTAAGGAATCATCACTATCCATAATTACAAAGTTTTTATCATAGCCTAAGGCTTCATAATTTTCTCTTAGGAGTTTTAATCCAAAACTGTGGAAAGTTGAGACTTGTAATTTTTTAGCAAGTTCTCCTATTAACATATATAATCTATCCTTCATTTCTTTAGCGGCTTTATTAGTAAAGGTAATGGCTAAAATATTATAAGGATGAACATTTTCTTTTTCAATTAGATAGGCAATTTTAGTTGTAAGTGTTTTAGTCTTACCTGCCCCTGCTCCTGCGATAATAAGAAGTGGACCGTCATTATATAGTACTGCTTCTTTTTGTCTGTCATTTAAGTTTTCTAAATCCATGTTTTCTACCTACTTCCTAATATCATTATATCTTACTTTAGAAGGATACGCAAATATGAAGAAAAAGAAAAAAGCGCAAGATTATCTTACACTTTTATAAGCTTCATGTAGTTGAGCAAATTTCATTTGTTCTTGTCTTCTAATTTCTTCTTTTGCTTCTTCTATATTTTTCTTTTTCTGTTTTTCTTTAAGAATTGTTGCTAAAACTTTGTAGTCTTCTAATGTTAACATACCATCAAGATTTTGCATGATTGCTGTTGTAGCATCAACTTTTGGTTGTTGAGTATTAGACTCTTCTTTTTTGGCAGTTTGTAATTTTTTATTTTCTTCTTGTAATTTTAAAGTTTCAGACTGTAATGTTGATTTTTCTTGTTGTAATTTTGTTGCTTGTTGTTGAAGAAGAGTTTGTTCATATTGTAATTTAATTTGTTCTTCTTCTAACTTAGATTGTTCTTGGGCAAGTTTAATTTTTTGCTCATCTTGAATTTTAATTGTTTCTTCTTGAATTTTCAACTGAGATAATGCTATATTTAATTTTTCCTGTGTGTCGGTTAATTGTTTTTCTAATTTTTGTTTTTCTAGTAGTTCTTCTGGTGTAAGTTGAGTTAATAGGACGGGAGATTCCTCTAATGTTTTTGATTCTTCTACTTTTTTAGGTTGTCCTTTAACAAACAACGGTATTGGTACTTCAGTAATATTTTCTGGTAGTGCTCTAACTTTTTTTACAACTACTTTTTTTCTTACTGGAACAGGTTCTTTTACTAAGTATTTTTTTAACATTTTATAACATAGTAAGAAAACTAACCACACCATAAAAATGGAACTTGAAAATTCAATTATTGCTTGTGCCTCTTGATTTCCATACACTGATGTTTGGGAAAAAATATCAAGATTATTTTTAGTGATGATATTTAATACTAAGGCAAGGAGATAATGAATTATAGCATAAATAATAATGTTTATATTTCTAACTAATTTAGGTGTTTTTAGGTTAAAAACACTTATCCAAAGAATTATATTTGTGATTATGATAGCGGCTAAATAGACTGCTACATTTGGGAAATATAAGACTATGAAAAAATTATTCATCATGTAATCAAACATTTGACCTAAAGATTCATGATAAAAAATGATGATTGCTATTGAAATTGCAGCATATACTAAACCGTATAGTTTCTTTCCTCTACTGGCATTTTTCTTGTTTGTTGTTAAGGCAACTATTGCTAGTAAAAGGATGAATGCAATAACGGCTATAAATAATTTTGATGAAGCAGAAACTTCAAAAATTATTTTCAATTTTTCTAGTATCGTTGTTTGTGTCATAACCTTCACCCCCCATGAAGTTTTTATTCTTCTACAACATCTTGTAATTCAGCAATGTAAATTGTCTGTGTTGCGTTGTCAAAGTTGGTACATGTAATTAATGTTAATGTTGTTTTTTCGTAATCTCTATAAATAGCAATTTTTCCTGTTTTTTCTTGTTTATAGATATTTACTATTTTGTATGTATATTTTTTTCCTTTATATGATACTTCTGCGATATCCCCTGTTGACAATTTGTATAGATCATTAAAGAATGCTTTCCATCCTGAACCAGAGTGTGCTGCAATAATTAAGTTTCCCTTTTCTTTGTCTGGATAAGAGGAACCTTCAATGACTGCAATATTTTGTTCGACGTTATTTAACTCTGATCGCATATCTAAGAAACCTTTTTTTAGGTTTATTTTTGGTATTGTTAAGTAACCGATATATTCGTTAGTTACTTCCCCTAATTCTTCTGTTTGTTCTTCTTGTAATTCACCATCGTGTTCTAATATTTCTACTTCTTCTGCTTGATAGAAGACATTGGCCATGTAGTCAAAAGCCACTATCTTTTTAGACTGAATGTAGTTATAAGAAAGAAAGAATCCTCCTATTAGAATTATCACTGAACCAATGACAGCTATTGTAGTAGAAGAGATTCTTTTTTCCTGTTTATTATTGAGATTTCTTACCATTCTTATATACGAAGCTGATTCCTAAACCGATTACTACAATACCTAATAATGTGATAATTAGTGATGATGTGTCAGTGTTTGGCACTGGTACTTCTGGATGGTTTTCAAATATAATTTGATGTGATTGATTTTCATCTGTAATTGTAAATGTTATTTTTTCAGAACTTTTCATGTAGCCAGTTGGAGCAGAAATTTCTTCAACTGTATAAGTTCCGTTTGCTAAATCTGTAAATACTTCTGGTTCAGTAGTTGTTGTAAATCTTGTTATTTCGACACCTGCTGAATCTTTTAGAACTAATACGGCTCCGGCTAATGGATTTTGAGTAGAGGCATCAACCTTTAAGATGTTAACAACTACATCTCTTGGTGTGTTTTCTACTTTTACTTTTATGTCTCTGTTTGTATCTGTAATAGTGAATGTAACAGGCGTACTATTTAAAATATATCCTGTTGGTGCAACAGTTTCGGCAACTGTATATGTACCATTTTTTAAGTTTCTAATTACATGATAGTTATTTGTTGATGTCCAACTTGTTACGACATTTCCATTTGAGTCTTTTAATACTAAGGTTGCTCCTGGTAGAGCATTTTGAGTATTTTTATCAACTTTTACAATACTTACTTTTGATGATTCAATTTCTAATGTTAAGTTAGCAGTAGCAGTTACTGTTTCTTTTTCAGGAATAGCCGCTGTTATTGGTTGCATGCTTGAATCTGTTGGTTGATATTCATATGCTTTATATACTACTCCTGTTGCACTTGCAGTAACTTTAATTGACATTTCAGTTGATTTAACTGAACTTGCTGGTACTTTTACTCTGAATTTATCGGCTACGTTTACTGATGTAACTTCTTTTCCAGCAGAGTTAATAATTACAGCATTTGTTGCTCCACTTACTGATACTTTGTAACTTGAAATGTTACTGTATGTTTTAGCATAGATTTCATTAGAAATGAAGTATCCATCTTCTAAAGTCATTTCTACGTTACTTGTTGTAATAGCCAATTCTGTTTTGGCATATCCTGCTTTCTTTGCTTCTTCTGCTTTGGCAACTAATGCTTTAATTGTTGGTCTTAAGTTGTATTCATCTTCACCTGTTGTTTTGAATTTTTCACTAAGATTTGAACTACCAGTTGTGTTGTCTAAATACCACCAAAGTGCTGTTTGAGTGATGTAGTAGTCTTTTAGTTTTTCACCTGTAAAGGTTTTGTTTGGATAACCATTTGTTACGATATAAGCAACTCCGGCATCTCTTTCTCCTACTAAATTAGCAGTAATATTTTTAGCAGTCTTTTTATTCATATTAAGACAGTATAATAAAGTACCATCTGATTTTGTTTTTGTAGTGAATTTTACTCCTGAAACATAACCTGGTACAATTTCTGTTCCACCTAATTCAATAGATGAAGCAACGGCATTAGTATTGATAGTTGTTAATAAAACTACGGCACTAACTAATACTAATAAAATGTTTTTTGTTAATTGTGTTAATTTTTTCATATTTTTTCCCCCTTCACTAAATGTGGCTATATTATAACACAAATATTTGATTTTTGCAAGTTTTTATCTCACTTGTCTCATTATTATAGTCAAAAAAAGCTCATTTTGAACATTTTTTGAAATTTTTTTAGTTTTTCAGTTCTTTCTTGGCAATTATTTGATCATTAATGTCATAAATAATAAATTCATCTTCATTATAGAATAGATATGTTGGGCCAACATCTGATTTTGGTAAAGATATTGAACCAGGATTAATATAAAGATTTGTGTCTATTTCTTTGATGAAAGGAATATGAAGGTGACCATATATTAGTATTGAGTTAGTTTTTTGCCAGTTACTTTCATTATATATATGTCCATGAGTTAAATATAAATCTTCGTTGATGGTTGCAATTAAACCCAATTCGTTTATTATGGGAAAATTTGAAACAAGTTTATCTACTTCTGAATCACAGTTTCCCTTGATGCAGATTAATTTATCTTGAAATGATTCTAGGAATTCTCTTACATAATCAATGTTATATCCTTCAATCATTTTGTTCCTTGGTCCAATATAATATAAATCTCCTAATACAACTAATTTGTCACACTCTAGTTCAGTAAAACGTTGTTTTATTTTGGAAAGATTAGTTTTTATTCCATGAATATCTGATATAAATAATATTTTCATAGTGATTCTCCTTATTAATTTTTAAGTTTTTTCTTCTTTTGGTGTGAATTAATCTAATGATAAAATTTATTGTAATTGCAATAATTACTTCTAAAATATGGAAGTAGTATTTGTTATTTTACTCCTCTGTTTCTCTTATTTAGATGATATCATATGTTTTTTTAGTTGTCATTAGTTCGATATAACATATTTTTTTATTATTCATATAATACTTTAGTTAGAAAGGAGATTTATGAGAAAGAAATTAGTTATTTATGTTTTATTTGCAGTATTACTGTTGATACTTGCATGTTCTGTTTTATTTGATGCTAGCAGTAGCAAAGAACAAACAGAGTTAGAGAAAATTACTGTTGCGGAGGTTGCACATACAATCTTTTATGCTCCACAATACGTGGCTTTAGAGAAAGGTTACTTTGAAGAATATGGATTAGATGTTGAACTCATATTGGCAAATGGTGCAGATAAAGTTACTGCGGCTGTATTGTCAGGTGATGCAGAAATTGGTTTTTCTGGAAGTGAAGCAACAATCTATGTTTATAATGGTGGAGAAAAAGATTATTTGAAAACTTTTGCGCAATTAACACAAAAAGATGGTTCTTTCTTGGTGTCTAGAGAGAAAATTGATAATTTTACATTAGATGATTTAAAAGGAAAAACAATTATTGCTGGGAGAGCGTATGGTATGCCGGAAATGACTTTAAAATATGTTCTTAAGCAAAATGGAATTGATTCAGATAATGAAGTGACGTTAGATACATCAGTAGCATTTTCAGCAATGAGTGGTTCTTTTATTGGAGGAAATGGAGATTTTGTTTCACTATTTGATGATAAGGTAACAAAAAGAATATACGGGTGTACATCCTTACTTTAATGTTTTTTGGTATACTTTCGCAATATGTTCCTTGGTACCTGCCGCTAAGTGATTATTATGTTCGTCCTCCTGGAGATATAGAATACCTAATCGTTCAAACTCTCTTGGTTCAAAAACAACTACTCCATCATTTCTATTTGAAGTTACTTTTTGAATCATATCACTTGTTTCAAGTAATATGGGATTTGTTTCTGTTTCCTGATTAATATAACTTCCGACTACTAATAGTTTATCAAAATCGACATTTCTTAGATTAATTCCGTTGAAGTTATCTTGTTCAAAACCATACTCTGGATTAATAGCAACTTTTAAGGCCTTTAAAATTAAGAGTTGACGTTTATTAAAATACTGCTTGAAATCTTCTAAATAATAAGGATTAGCAAGGGATGTTCCTAAAATAGATGGATGAATAGCAACTGCTTTTGAAATTAAATCTGATTTTGTTGCGAGCGAGGCAATTGTTCCTCCATAACTTTCAGTAATAAGAATAACGTCATGAAGATTTGCTGCTTGTAAAGACTCTAAAAGGTTATTGGTGAAGTTTGTAGCATTGTAACTACCTTTATTCTTTGAAAAAATTGGATAATCATAAAACCAAGAGCCCGTAAACATATTGTGTCCTTGATCTCCTGTTAGTCCTGTTTGTTCTAAGATATGGCAACGGTGTTCCATTTGACCACCAATGTAGATAACCGGTTGCTCATGTGGATTTAATTTCGATTCGTCCACATATAGACTCCCTAATTCGTTTGGTTTATATCTTTTTTTATTTTGGCGATAATTAATCATAATAATCCCTTTCCTAGCACGACGCATTATAACATAAATTTATAGATAAAACAAGATTTTCTTGAGTAAGAACAAAAGACAAAGAGTTTTTCTTTGTCGATATATTTTTGTGTTTACTTATTGAAATTATCTATATTCTTTATTAAGTTGGTCGCCCTTACTTTTGAAATGTTATATTCTTGAAAACTATTTGGTTTTACAGATATAGAAGTTAGATAATCTTTAAGTTCTTCTTTTAGACCTTGATCTGTTGTTTTATTGTATAAATCAATTAATAGTGGAATATTATCTGCACTATTGTTTTCTAAATAGACAATGTCTAATTCTTTTTTATTGTAGTATCTATTTATATTTTTGTAGGCTATTATGTAGTCAACATTTATAAAATTAATTATGGTATAGACGCTTATTAAAATTATCATATATGATTTTACAATATTAAATTTGGAATTTGTAATGTAGATTATTGTTGGAATAAGAAGAATTATTTCTGTAGCCAAAGTAATATAAACTAGTAATCTTAGTAAGGTATAACCAAATTCGCACTCATACATATACATCCTAATAAACGCAGATATTATAATGATAAATGTTAGAAATATCATTAATATGTTCATAACTTTAATGTAAGTAGTTGTCTTTTTATCTTTTTTGTTTTCGCTCTTTTTAGAAATTAGAATGACAATAATATTTATAAGTGAGACAAACATTAGTTGGAAGAATCCTTGTCTTGCATATTCTGCATAACTTATATCCATTGAAACATGATGAAGAAGTAATGACCTTATTTGAATAATATCAAAGATTATGTAAATTATGTTTAGGGTGGTTAGTAATAATTTTATAGTAAGGCTATCAACTTTTCTTTGAGTGGTTTTCTCTTCATATTTTGTCTTAGAATAATTATATAGAATAAAATTAATGGTTGCGCCTAGGTAGAAAAATAATATGATAATAGGAATTAAACGCATTAGAAGTTCTTTTAGTAAATATGGGATTGATAGTTCTTCTAAACTAGTAAATAACTTTTTAAATATACTGTTAAACATTTGATCTGCAGTTGAGAGTAATACTAATATAAGCAGAATTATTGGTAAAATTATTAGTATTGATTTTATAATTTTTTTGGTCTGATTAGACATTTTGATTTTTTGTTTGATGTTTTCTATTACTAAATGATAGATATTTGAAATGTAGTTGAACGGTTCAAATAATAAAGTAACTATACTTTCTACTAGATTACTTAGATTAAATGTTGGTTTAATAGTAAAAATATATAATAAGATAAATAGTATAGTGATGATTGGGATATTTATCACTTTAAAGAAAGTATTATCAAATAATAGATAAGTTAATGATAAAAGAACTATAGGAATTATTAATAGTAGACCTTTTCTATTTTTTATTTTGTCTTTTAACGTATTATATAGAAATAGTAATAAGGGAAGGATAAAAAGAATTACTGATAGACCTAAATTTTTACCATAAAACAAGATTGAATGCCATATTGTGAGAATAAAAATTAATAATAAAAGATTACTCATTTGTATCACTTTCCTTTTGATAATCAAGAATATCTCCTGGTTTACAGTCTAATACTTCACAGATTTTTTCTAGAGTTGTAAAGCGAATTGCTTTACCTTTGTTTGTTTTTAAAATAGATAGATTTGCCTGAGTTATACCGATTTTATCTGCCAACTCTTGTGAGGAGATTTTTTTCTTGGCCATCATGACATCTAGATTAACAATTATTGACATAGTTTTTCCTCCTTTATATAGTTAGTTCATTTTCTTCTTTATAGTTTGTAGCCTCTTTAAATAATTCTGATAAAATATAAAGTGCAATTCCCACTCCAAAGAATAAAACGGCCATACAAAACAAGGCTACTTGGAATTGAAGAGAATAATAATTATAGATAAAGATTGTAAGTAATAAAGCAATTGTAATAAAGAAAGAAATGATAAAACTTGAATACATTCCATTTTTCATTCTTGTGACATTTTCATTACAGAAGGGATTGTTTAATTTTAAAGTATTAAATAATCCTATAAATTGATAAATTAGGGCTAAGAAACAAATACCGCAAGGGTAAATCATAATGATGAACCAATCAAAGTTCAAATTACACCATTTTGTTACCCAATATAATAGTATTAAAATTAGACCTATTATTAACATACTTACTTGTAATAATATTTTTAGTATATTTCCCATTCCTTTATTTCCAAATATTTTCATAATATACCTCCTTGGTTATATAATAACACATTAATATTAAATTTCAATATATTTTTATCGTTTTTCGATAATTTGACAAAAAAATAAGAGAACTAGACAATTTCTAGTTCTTTGTTTCTTCTTTTGATTATGAAATAATAAATGACACCGGAAATTAATAAACCTACTACCTCTAAGGTTAACATGGGTGGAAAATATTTTAACCAAGGATATAAAACCATAACATTATCCGGTATTTGTGTTGAAAATATATAATTAGTTTTAAAAATTAAATTGAAAGGATACATTATTAGCATAAGGAAATTAGTAAGAATGAATACTTTAAGATAATTTTTTAACTTTACTTTATAGCCTAGAGCATAATATGAAAAGAAACTTAACATTATAAACACATGATGTGATATTACATATTGCCACCACTCCATATTGTCAATTGTTGAAACCATATCTGGCCAAAGTATGGCTGGAATAGGTCCAATAAAACAGAGAAAAATCGTGTATTTTAAAATCTCTTCCTTTTCAAATAGAATTCCATACATAAACATGTAGTTGGCAATAAAGCATAAATGGAAAGGTAAATGTTTTGTATAGTCAAAACAACCGTAATATAAAAATCCAATTGTAAAAACGAGCATATTTACTAATAAAATGACTGCCCCTATTTTTAAAATTTTTTTTGATTTTTCTTGTGTTATTTGAGCAATCTTATTTCTGTTTAGATAGATAATTACCATTCCTATTATGACAATTAAAATAAAAATGTTATGAATTAGCCCAAATTGTTTGAATAAAAACTTTGGATGTTCATTAAGAATAAACTCTTTTAACATGTACTATTTACTTCCCTTCACTTATTTTAATTTTATCATATTGAAGAACACAATAAAAGATGGTTTTATCCATCTTATAGTTAACTAGTATGAGCAGTTGTATCTGCGGATGTATAATTTTGTGTTATTTAATTTGTATGAGTAATTATTTGAAACTTGATTAACTCTTTTGAATTATTTCTGGAAATGGTAATAATTTGATTGGGGACTAGATGAATATTATAATTGAGATAGATATCTAAGAGGATGATTTTATCTTTTGAAATTATAATTTTTGAGATTAGTTTATTTACTAAGATTGGAAAGATATTTGGTATAGTTACCTTTTCTTCTATTTTTTGATAGAAGTTTTGATTTATTTTTTGAGTATTTAATTTTTTATAAATATCTAGAAGAATTTTTTTGATAGGTTCAAGATTTATTTTTTTAAATATTTCTTTAAGTACTTGATTAAGATCGTTTTCTTTTAGATTAGGAGTATCACAATATGCTTTTCCTTTATTTAAATATTCAGAACAAAACCAGGTTATATTATTTTGTTTTCGACGATAGAACGGTTTATTGTGAGTTTTACATATTAATTTGGAAGTATATAAATATTTATTTTGACTTTGACGTTTTTTTGTTTTTTTACTTTTTAGACGTGTATTTGCTTTATCCCAAAGACTTTCGCTGACGATTGGCGGTATTTTAGGATCTTTATATATTATCCAATCACTTTCAGGAATATATTTTACTTTTTTAGTAATGTAATCTATTACTTCTGTTTTTTTTCCACAATAATAGCCTTTATATTTAATGTTTTTAATCATTCTAGATAGTGTGGTTGCGCTCCATAAGCAATTTCTGTTAGTGGGAATTTTTTCTTGATTGAAAACTTTAGCTATTTCATTTAAAGATTTGTTGTTTATTACATACATATTAAAAAGTCTTTTTACTATTTTTGCTTCCTTTGGAATGATTACAAGTTTATTAGTGATTTTATCTTTCTTATAACCATATAGTTTATTATGACCTAAAATATTGCCTCTATTGATTGATTCATTCATACCAAATTTTACTCGTTCGGATAGTCTTCTTATTTCATCTTGAGCAAGACTAGCCATAATAGTTAGCCTTAATTCACTATCAGGAAGGGCTGTATTAATATTGTCATTTACGAATAATACTGCAACTCCATAAGATAAAAGTTCGCGAGTATATTTGATGCTGTCTAAGGTATTTCTAGAGAAGCGAGATATTTCCTTAGTAATGATTAAATCAAACTTGTTGTTTTTGGCATCTTCAATCATTCGCATAAAGTTTTCTCTTTTGATGTCGGAAGTTCCGGTAATGCCCTCATCGACATAGCCTTTGATGTAGGTCCAGTTTTCATTATCATTAATCATTTTGTCAAAATGGTCGATTTGATTTTTCAATGAAGAAAGTTGAGTTTTATGATCGGTTGAAACTCTTGAATAATCTGTTACTCGTAAGTTTAGTTTAGTTAAAGGTACTCCTAAAATTAGTTGTTGTCTTACTTCAAGGAGATTCATTTTTTATTTAGCTCTTCCGTTAACTTTTCTTCTGCTTGCTTGTACTGACTTAGAGTAATAGTATTTTCTTTATATAATTCTTCATTAAGAATGATGGCTACTTCATAATACATTTTTTCTAGATTTTCATACATAAAAAAATCACATCCTTTATTAAGGATATGATTTAATTTTTCTTTTATTTCTTTTCGTTATTTGATTCTTCAAGATCTACTGCTTTGATTGTCATCATGTATAAATCTCTATTATGTTTAATATAGAAACAACATTTTGTATGTTTAGCAATTACATAGTACATAATTGGTAATTTTAAATTGTCTCTTACGTCTAGTAATTCTTCAAATCTAGATATTTTGATAATATTGTTTTTAACAAGGTCTGGACCTGTACCGTTTTCAACAATTAATCTATCATATTCATTTAAAATTTTTTCAACATACTTATCGTAAATTGATTTTTTAGTTCTTAGCATATTTAATAGACGGATTATTTTAATTGCAACGACGATTGCAATTAGGATTGATACTAATGCTAAAACTCCGAAAATAATATTATCTACCATGCTATCATTTGTTGCAATAATATAGTTAGAATTGTTAATGTCTTGATAATTTAACTCAATTTTAACTGATTTTTCTGATAATGGTATTTTTACAAACATTGTACTATTATCAACTGAGTTTAAAGCATTTTCAATATCATTTTGCTTGTTAACTCGTAAGTATACGGTTAAGTTACTTTCTGTATCAATTCCGTATTGTTGTTTAAAGTTATTTGCTAATGTATTATAATATGCATAATCAATTTTTACTTGTTCATATAAACTATAATTAGTTGAATTCTCTATTGATGCTGTTTTATTATTTAGTAAAACATACTCTTTTTCAAAGTAGTTATTGCCTGATGCTCCATCATTAATCGTAAGTTTAGCAACTATACTATAACTGAATTTTACATTTGATAATTGTTCAATGTTATAGTTATATCTAAAGTCGATTAAGATGTTATCAATTAGGTTAGCAATATAGGCTTTATTTTTTCCTAAATAATCTGTATCATAGAAATCATTCGGTTTAAGATATACTTTGTAGTCTAAATTACTGTTTTCATTGTAGTTGATCGTTCTTGATGATGATAAATTAAATGCACCTTGTAAGAAAATAACTGTTAATGTGAATAAGGCTAGGAATAAGACTACGCTTCCTGCTAATCTTATTTTGTAATCAACATAATGACCATCTTCTTTTGTCTTAACATTATTAATGAAACTTTTCTTCTCTGTTGGTTTATCGTCTGAGAAGACTTGTTCCTCGTTGATTATTGGAATTGGTCTTGTTGGTTCTTCTAGTTGTTCAATGTGTGTGTCTTCATTAATTTCTGTTGTATATGTTTCCTCATATTCAGCAATATTTTGATTTTCTACATTTGATATTCTGTCTTCATATTCAGAATATTCTATAGGATCATTTAAATCAGTATCAATATTTTCAACTTCAATAGCAGCTTCAGATTCATCTTCGACATTCAACTTATCTTGTTCTTCGATATATTCAAGATCTCTTTCAATCTTTTTCTTATTATCGTCCATGACTGACCTCCTATAATTCGTTTAACCATACTGTTGGTAATCCTACGAAAGGTATTTTTATGTTTACTTTTCCTAGAATCATTTCTTCCTCAACAACATAATTGTCTGGATCCTTATTGGCATCTCCTTTTGTATATACGAAGTATTCGCCATCCTCTTTTAGGATTTTTACTATTCTGTGTACAACTATAATTCCGTGATATCTATAGGCAATTACTTGGCCTTCTTCTAGTTGATCATATGAATCTTCAATTTTTTCAACGATAACTACATCACCTTTTGAGATTTCTTTTTCCATACTACCACTAGCGATTGCTACTGCATAGTATTTAAAGTATCCCGATGTAAAGTAGACTAATGTGATTACAATTACTGTTGGAATAATTAAGGATGCCATAGTTCGTTTGTTATATTCACGTTCAACTTCTTCATCTATTGCCATTTTGAAAAAACCACTTAGCTTATACCCTAATAAGATCGGTAGCAAGAAATTTACTATCGATGCAATGTATTCGTTAGGGTTTGGAACAATTGGCAATAAGTATTGATATAAATTCATTACTAATAAATATACCAAGTTTGGTTTATACCCTACTTTATAAGTTAGATAAGAACAAACTATATTTGTACTTACTGAAGGTAATAAAGTTAATGCTACAAATATAAATGTATCATATTTGTCTGTAAAGCCATTATAATAAATGGGATTTGTTACATCAATAAAGATGAACATTATTACAGTTAATATTGTTAATAACTTACTCCCTTCGGATTTCATAATAACCTGATAACGCAAAAATTCCTTAACGATTGTTGTCAAAATTGCAGGTATTACGAATCTAAACATTCCATCCGTATTATAGTAATTATCTGTTTTAGCAAATCCAATTACTATACCAAATAAATAATATAATAGGAAAAAGATTAAAAGAAATATAATAGTGTCAAAGATAATATCTTGTGTATATCTATGCTTATCTCTTTCAATACCAAATAACTTTTTAAATATTACGACTATTACTAAAAGAAAAATTACTGTTGAGTAACTTCCTAATATATTCCAAAAAAAACTATTCAGTACAAGTATGAAAAACATGATAAGTTCAAATATTAATAATCGTTTATACCCTCTTTTCATTCTTCCCCTCCTAAAATTTGAAATATATTAGAAGGAGGCACAACTACTATTCAGACTAATTGTGCCTGACTCGTAATATAAATTATTTTAGATTACTCTCCATCAACTGAGCTGTATAGTAATTCGATGTCTCCGAAAGTTACGTCGAATTCTCCATCGGCTGGTGATGCATCAGATGCATATTCAATAGTTACTACAACAGTTTCATGACTATTTAACGCTAAAGCATGACCTGTAACTGTTTCAGTACCTGTAGCATTTTCTGTACCAACATCAACTGAGATACTAATACCACCACATGCTGCTTGTACTAAATCATTTGTTGCTTCGTTTTCAGCAACATCTTGTGTAGTTACAGTACATACTTTATGTTGTTGTACTGATTCACTGATATTCTTATATGAGATTGATCTTAAATAAGCGATATATGATCCAGTATTGTGTGCATAGAAAGTATATGTAACTTTTTGTCCAGGTTTAGTAAAGTTTGCTTTGATTCCTGATACTGTAGTAGCATTAAGTGTAGCAGCGTCTCCTGTTACTCCATCCTCATATGTAGTTGCTTCAACACCACCTTCAACAACTGAATTTGCATCATTTGAGAATACAACGCTGAATGCTGATGCATCTGGTTTAACGTTTGCGCTTGAACTAATTACTAAAGTATTAGAGAAAGCAGCGAAACCTAATGTTAATCCAAATACTGCAACTACTAGTGCAACTACTGCAACTACTTTTGAACTTCTTCCTTTTTCCATTTTTTTCACCTCCTACCTTTCTTAACATATGACCATCCTTTTTTGGTTTGTACCATTCACTTTTATTTTCATATGTTAGTATGACTTAATTATAACTTGTTTTTTCACAAATGAAAAGACTTTTTTGAAATATTTTTTATTTTTATAATTCGACTTTTTTCATACACTCGAATATGGCATAAAATATATTATAGAAAGGAGAGATTTATAAGATGTCAAGAAAAGGGGAAAATATCTACCGAAGAAAGGATGGTAGATATGAGGCTAGGTATGTGAGTGAAAGAGGTGATGATAATAAAATATTAAAGTATGGATATGTTTATGGAAAGAATTATAAAGAGGTAAAAAATAAAAGAGATATGGCGTTAGAGAATGTAAAGATTAAGAGTACAAAGAAAAATGTTTTAGGTCAAAAGACATTTGCTTTTGAAATAAAAAAATGGCTAAATAACAAATTGAATATTAAAGATTCAACATTTTATAATTATTATTCAGTTATAAATTCTAGACTTATTCCTTATTTTGGAAATACCAGATTACATAATATTGATGAAAATGATATATTAAGGTTTACAAAATATTTACAACAAGCGGGGCTAAGTAATAAAAGAATTAAGGATATTTTAATAATATTGAAACAATTTTTCAAATCACAGAAAATCAATATTGAATTTGAGTATCCTAAAACTGTAAAGAATAACATTGTTAGTATTAAGGATGATGAACTGGCAATGCTTGAGGAATTAACTTTAAAATCTGATGATATTAAATTATTTTCAATTTGGTTAGTTTTGTTTACTGGTCTTAGAATTGGAGAACTTTGTGCTTTACAATGGAAAGACATTGATTTAGAGAATCAAGTTATTTGTGTTTCTAAAACTTTAGTTAGAATTAAGAACCCAGAGGTATCTTATAAAAGAACTAAGGTAGTTGTTGATACACCTAAAACGGAGACTTCAATGAGAATTGTACCAATTCATAATCAGTTAATCCCCTATTTAGAAAAATTTAAAGGAAATGATAATTGTTTTATTTTAACTGGTACTAAAAATTTTATGTCTACAAATGTTTATTATCATTTCTATAGAAATTTTTTAAATACTTTGGATATTAAAAAGTATAATTTCCATGTTTTAAGACATACTTTTGCAACTAGGTCGCTGCTTAATGGTATTGATATTAAAACTTTGAGTGAGATATTAGGACATGCTAGTGTTAAGATTACATTAGATAGGTATGTTCATATTAATAATGGTGAGAAGCTTAATCAAATTAATAGACTGCCTTTTGAAATTGCAAAATGAGTTTAGGACTACTTTTGGTAGTTCTTTTGTTTTGTTACACTAAGAGAGCCTAATGCGTTAGAAATAGAAAATAATGGATATGGATATGTAGTTGCTTCTATTGGAGAATTAGGCGGAGTTGTTCCTTATACTTCTTATTCTGCTAGAATTAGTTATATTAAAGAGAACAAAGATTTAATTAGTAATTTTACTAAGGCTATTCAAAAAGGAATTGATTATGTACATAGTCACACTGATAGAGAGGTTGCTGAAGTAATTCTTCCACAGTTTCCAGATACTTCGTTAAACGATTTGGAAAAAGTTATTGCAAGATATAGAAGTATTGAGGCTTGGCCTACGACAACTAATTTTAGTGAGGAATCTTTTAATCATTTGCAAGATATAATGCTTGATTATGGAGCAATTGATGAAAAAGTTTCTTACGATGAATTGATTTATAATGAAGAATAAATTACTTAGTGTTGTTAAGTTAGGAAAAGTTTATCATACGAAAAGTGATGAGATTAAAGCCTTGGATGAAGTTAGTTTTGAAGTATTTGAAGATGAATTTATCTCAATTGTTGGGCCTAGCGGGTGCGGTAAATCAACAATTTTATCGATACTTGCTGGATTAACTGATAAATCTAGTGGAGAAATCATTTTTCATAAAGACGTAAGTATTGGATATATGTTGCAGGAAGATAGTTTGTTTGATTGGAGAAATATTTTAGATAATTGTTTAATTGGGTTGGAAGTGACTGGGAAACTAAATAAGGAAAATTATGAGTATGTTATTTCTTTACTAAAAACTTATGGTCTTTATGAATTTAAAGAAATGTTTCCAACTAGTTTATCTGGTGGAATGAGACAAAGAGTTGCTTTAATTAGAACTCTGGCTTTAAAACCTGATATTTTATTACTTGATGAGCCTATGTCAGCACTTGATTCACAGTCAAGAATGGCAATTGGAGAAGATATTTATCGAATAATTAAAAATGAAGGAAAAACAGCTATTATGGTGACTCATGATTTGTCTGAAGCATTAGCAATGTCTGATAAGATTATTGTTTTATCTAAGAGACCAGCCCTTGTTAAAAATATTTATAATATCGAGTTAGAAAATAGATCAATGCCTATTAATAATAGAAGTGCTAGTAATTTTTCTTCTTATTATGAGGCTATTTGGAGGGATTTAGATGTCCACATCTAACGAAAGAGAAATTTATCTTAAGAAGATACGAAGAGAAAAAGTGGTTGTGGTTGCAATTAGAATCTTAATATTAGTGATATTTTTACTTGGGTGGGAAGTTTTGGCTAGACTAGAAGTTATTAATACTTTTACTTTCTCTTCACCAAGTAGAGTTATTAATACATTTGTTGGATTAGTTAGTGATGGTAGTTTATTTAAACATCTATGGGTTACTCTCTATGAAATATTAATTAGTTTTTTACTGGCAACAGGAATTGGATTATGGATTGGAACAATTTTATGGAGTAGTCCTACTCTTTCGAAAATTATTGATCCGTATTTAACAATACTTAATTCATTACCTAAAGTGGCACTTGGTCCATTAATAATTATCTGGGTTGGTGCGAGTACAAATTCAATTATATTTATGTCTTTACTGATTAGTATTTTTATTACTATTATTAATATTTATAATGGTTTTATTAATACAGATGAGGCATTTGTTACTTTGATGAGAAGTTTTAAGGCAACTAAATGGCAGATATTTACTAAGGTTGTTTTTCCTAGTAATTATGGAACTATTATTAGTGCTTTGAAAATAAATATTTCTATGAATTTGATTGGTGTTATTATGGGAGAATTATTAGTATCTAAGGCAGGAATTGGATATCTTATTATGTATGGTTCACAGGTGTTTAATATAGATTTAATTATTACAGGTGTGTTTATTCTTGGAGTTATTTCATATTTAATGTATTACGTTATTAGTAGAATTGAGAAGTGTTTTCTCTAAAGACACAAAAAAGAGACTTGTTCTCTTTTTAGTTATTATAAATGGAACTTAAGTCTCTTGCTTGATATGAACTTGAACTAAGTGATGAATATGATCTTTCTTTTAGAATGACACCGGTATCGCTTCCTGCTGCTTCAGCAACAATAAATGTTTGTGTTTCTGGATTATTTTCAATAACGACTACTACGTGACCATTTTCTCCATTATTGTAAACAAGAATGTCTCCTTTTTGGGCTTCGGAATAGTCTACTCTTTCTCCAATACTTATTAATCCACCTGTGGTTCTTGTTTCAAATGTATCTGTTGATCCTTGATTTATTGCCCATGAAGCAAAAGCACTACAATCTACTCCAGTAGCAATAGCATTATTAGAAGTTACAGCAGTGTGTCCTCCACCCCAATCATAGTCAAGTTTTAGTCCTACATTGGCGGCTAGTTGCATGATACCTAGGGCACAGTTAACAGCCGCATCTCTTCCTGAATAAGTCGACTTTATTTCGTTGAGATATTGTTCTACTTCTTCTTCACTGTAATAGTCATATAGGCTATTATTTCCGCTATCAGGTAGTTTAGTCAATTGATTAGTTGCAAATAAATTATATAATTCTTGGACATCTAATATGTAATCTAAATTGCCAGATACTTTGTATCCCACTTCGTCAAGCGTAGAATTTATTGGTGTTATTGATTGGAAAATGGTATTAATTCGTTGTTTTATATTTTCATTGGTTGTGGTAAAGTTATTTATTTGGGCTACTAATGATGAGATAACATTTGCATTTTCAGCGGTATTGGCAATACTACTTAACTGATTTTGCATAGCAACTTGCTTTTCTTTATTATTTTTATAACATTGTAGTAGTTGCAAAGCAAAGGCAAATGATTCAATGTTAGCCTTTTGGGTATTTAAATTTTCCATAGTAGTTGTTAAATCTGCTGTTAGTTTAGTATAGGCTTGCCCACTCCAAATAGAGTCAAATGAAAGGTTCTTTATGTTTTGTATTGAAGTTTCAAAGGTTGTTTTCTTGCTATTTAATGTTGTTGCTAGTGCGTTATATCCCATCTTTTAAGTCTCCGTTTCTTTATTATTTCTTTTAATATATCATAGATGTCTTTTGTTTTCAAACTAAAAAGAGGCTTGCGCCTTTCTTATTATACTTTTCTTTCATAGGTATCCCAGTTGACATACTGATTGAATATTGCTCGATCAGTATCTTCAGTACCATTGTAGACATTTGTCATGTCTTGAACTTGGTAACCTTTACTTTGCATTGAACTGTATGATCTTGTTTGAAGAATGATACCTACTTCCGTTCCACTGGCTTCTGCACAAGTAAATGTTCCTGTTTCTGGATCGTTTTCGATAATTATACCGACATGGCCATCGTTAACAAAAACATCTCCTGGTTGGGCTTGTGTCCAATCACTTAGAGTTTCGCCTACGTATTTGAACTCACCAACTGGTCGCCATTGGAAACCATTTTCTGTTCCTTTATCTACTACCCATGATGCGAATGGATTACAGTCTACTCCACTTGCTACTTCGGATGTTGGAACGTATGGTTCAATCCCCATTGTTCCTTTATGTTCATAATCAAGTTTTACACCTTGATCTGCGGCTAATTTTAACATAGTTAATGCGCAGTTAACTGCTGCTTCTCTTCCTGATGATGTTTCTTGAATGCTAGTTATCAAGCTTTCAACATAGGCTTTTCCAGAACCTTCAATGACATTACCATTTTCATCAACTTGGTTATAATAATCATAAATGCTTTCACCGTTTGCTAATTTGGTTAATGGTTCTCCAGAAATGCCATCTGCATCTCCCCATCTATTATCATACATTGCCTTAAGTTCTTGGACATTAACTAGATATTCAGCATTAGTTGGGACAGTATAAGTGACTAAGTTTAGTTCAACACCCACACTTCCAAATGATGAAAACGCATTTTGAAGACTAACTTTTAATTGTTCATTTGCGGTAGTATTTTCTTGAATTAAACTGCTCAAATATGATCTTTTATAAGCATTTTCTTCAGTAGCGGGAATACTATATAGCTGAGATTGTAGTGCAGCAATCATTAATTTATTATCTTTGTATGCTTGCAAATTATCTAATAATCCAGCATATGCATCTACTTTACTACGTTCTATGTTTAACTTACTTATTAAATCCTCTAATGATGAGGTTAATGAATCTTTAGCAGATCCTTTCCAAACTCCATCAAAAGAAACATTATTAAGCGCAGTTATTGAATCATCTAAGCCTGTTAGTTTGTTTCGAATGTTTGTTGCTAGTACACTATACCCCATATTGATTCTCCTTGTTATTCATTTTCCATTGTAATTATAACTTCATTTAAGAATGATGAAACATTCTTCATACTAGTATGACAATTTTTAGCAGTCGTCATTAGTTCAGTTGTAGCATTTTTAAAGCCTGTTGCGGAATTTCCCATCCAATAATTATCTAATTCTTGAAGTTTTGTCTCAAATGACTCTAAAACAGAAATTGCAGACTCATTAATAGTAGTCATTTCGCTACTCCAACCGGCTAGCGCATCTGTTTCAACATATACTGATGTTTGTGAATTTGAATTTTCCATTTTATCACCTCATAAAAGCATTTTCTAGTTCATCTGCACTGGCTGACTTACCATTTAGATAATTAATATACTTTTCCATACTATCTGCTAAGTTATTATAAATTTGTAGATAAGAATTACAAGTAGTAATAAAAGATGTTTTTACGTCTAAATCTCTCCATGAGGAAGAATCATTTATCTTTTCTACTAAACTTTTTAGTTCTGATATTTTTGCATTGTAATCGCTTAACAATCCTGTTAAAGATGTTACTACTGATGATATTCCATCTGGATCATGTTTGTAGGCATCTGTCATAAAAATCATCTCCTATATTCTTATAATTATTCTTGGTCCATTGTATTTGCAATTAGAGTAATATCATCTGCTGATTTAATTATTTGATCATATGCTAAATTAAATATTTGTCTAAATGAATCTAATTCTGCTCTTAGTTCAGCAGGTTTATTATTACCTTGATATATACCTGTATCAACATTATCAATTTCTTCTATTTTTTTTGATACATCATTTAATAATGACTCTAGGTCATGTGCTATTGTTTTCATTTCACTCGCTTTTGCTCTTGCTTCAGCGGTGTTCATTACTGATATTCCGTTTGCCATAATCTAACCTTCCTTTCAATTAATCTAATGGATTTTGTCTTCCGATTCTTGCTTTTAATTCCTCTTCATCACTATCAATAGAAGCTGCTCTTCTAGAAATTAATTCGGAACACTCTCTAAATGTATCTGAATATCTCATAAAAGTTGATCTTTGACTTAATACTTTTTCACCAAAGTCTGTAGATAAACCTCCTTTGAATTGTTCTGAACCAACAAATGAATCAATTAAAACATATAGTCTATTGATTAATGAATCATAGTCGTTGGCATTGTTGTCCATAGTAGTTGACCAATCTCTCATTTGAGTTGTGTCATGACTTGTTATACTCATTTTTTATTCCTCCTTTATTTTCTTCATTATATCATTAAAAAATATCTAGTTTGTTTTTTTTGTGAAATATTACATAATTTTACATTATTTATATCTATTACCTGTTGCTGTAATCATGTTACTACTGTATGATGTTGAACCATTTGACCTAAAACTGCAATAGTTATGGTTTCTAACTCCGGCTAGGGCATCTTTTACTGCTTGAACAACTGTTTCTGGGGCGTTACCGTTTAAGTATCCTTCATAACTACCATGTTGATAAACAACAAATTGGTTGGCTGCTGTTGCTTGAGCAATAGGATCGCGACCGTGGGCAGTTATCCAGTTAGATGTCTCACATCTATTAAGAATAGTTGTAATTACTGCTAAGGCATCATCATAAGACTTATCACTTTCTGCTGATACGATTGCACATAACAAATCAACATCTTCGTCGCATAATTCGTATGCTAAGTTACCGGTAGTTACTTCAAAACCATTGGCAAGATTGTTGCTGTATCTACTTATGTCAATATCTGGATCTCCTTCTGTGATAACTATATCAGTTAATGCTGAGCGTTGAGTTCTTCCGTTTGATGAAGTTTGTCCAGTTGTTTGAACTGTTCCAGTTGATACTGATGAGTTATTTGACGTGTTGTTTGATGTGTTATTGTTTGATGAATTGTTTGTAACTCCAGAGATAATACCACTTGCACCGGTACCTATTATTGTACTAGCACTTGTATTTGTGTTAGTGTTGGTGCTTGTATTTGTATTAGTGCTTGTTGAAGTACTTGGAGAATAATAGTTACCACTTGTTGTAGTTGATGTTGTTGTAGATTGTGTTGTTATTTCTGTTTGGGGAGTTGTTCCGGTTGTTACACTAGGAGATACTGTAGTCTCTGTTTCTGGTAGTGTTGTTTCTGTTTCATTTTCTGCTTCGGCTGTTAAGTCGTCTACATCAAAATTATTAATTTCTGTTGCGTAACTTTTAATATTTTTAGCGGCTGTTTCAGCATCGGTAGCAATACTTGTTAAGTTACTGCTTAGAATATTGGCAGCACTAGATGCATCTATTCCGTCGTAATTTGGAATGCCACTTAGAGTTGCTTTCATACTATCGATGGCCGTTTTTAAATTTGTTACTTCTTTTTCTACTTGTTCTGCTAATGATAATAATTCTTGTTTACTAGTTATTTCTGTTACCATATGTCACCTCTATTTTTTTTAATTATATCATAAATTGTTAGGAAGAAAAGATTTCTTTTTACTGTATTTTATTTCTTTGATATTTTTACTGCTGTTTTTATTGGGTTATTTAATTTTTGCGGCTATGGCTGATTTGCCTTTTTAGTTCGTATAATTGTGTTTTTATTTAGGTTTAATAGATATTATTTAATGCAAAAGAAAAGAGATCTATTTGATCCCTTATTGTGTGTGAGTTTTGTGTTTATAAAAATTATAATAGTTTTAAGTCTTTTAGTTCTTTTAAAGTTTTTTCTTCCCAACTAGATGCTTGAACTTCGGCAATATGGTTTTTTTCAAGAAGAAGCATTAGAATTCTTGATTGTCCTATTCCACCACCAATTGTATATGGAAGTTCTTTTTTGATGATTTTTTGATGATATGGAAGTTCTAATCTATCTAATGCGGTAGATTTTTCTAGTTGTTTAATTAATGATCGTTCATCTACTCTAATTCCCATTGAGGAAAGTTCGATTGCTTTATCAATTATTTTGTCATAGACAAGCAAGTCTCCATCTAATGACCAATCATCATAGTCTGGACTTCTTAAGTCGTGCTCAATTCCTGATTTTAACTTATCACCAATACCGATAATAAATACGGCTTTTTTCTCTTTAGTGTATATGTCTTCTCTTTCTTTGGGAGTTTTATCTGGATACATATCTTCTAGTTCTTGAGAAGTAATAAAGGTGATTGTTTTTGGCAACTCTAAAGTTAAAAAACGATATTTTGTTTTTAAATAAACTGATGTTTGTCTAATAGCCTTATAAATTGATTTGACTGTGTCTTTTAAATAATCAATTGTACGATCATCTTTAGTAATGACTTTTTCCCAATCCCATTGTTCTACAAATAAAGAATGAACTTCATCGACTGTTTCTTGTTTTCTAATTGCTTTCATATCTGTATATAATCCTGTATGAGTTGGAAAACTATATTTTCCTAAGGCTTCTCTTTTCCATTTGGCAAGAGAGTGAACTATTTCAAATCGTTCTTTTCCTTTGGTAAAACCTACGGCTTTTTCTACTCCTGTTAGTCCATCTTGTAATCCTGATGATGTTTTTACAAATAATGGGCTAGGTACTTTTGTTAAACTTAGTCTTGTTTCTAATTGACTTTCAAAATATTTTTTTGTTTCTGCAATCATTGTGATTGTTTCAAAATATGTTAATTTTTTTTTCATTTTAAATTCCTTCTTTCTTAATTTAATTGATTATGTTTTTACTTTTAAATAAACTAAGATATTTGTAGGGATATCTATTTTATTTGCATTCATAAAATAGACTTAAAATGAAATTTAATATCTATTTTATGAAGCGTTATTGTTATTATTGTCGTCTGACATAATTATCACTTCCTTATATTTTTTTTAATTGTTTTGGACTTGCATCTTCAGTAGTTTTTTGTTGCTTTTGGACACTATCTAAAAATTGTTGTTTGGTAAATGTTGCGTCAACTTTTGATGTACCATTAATTACATAAGATGGTTGTTCTGGATAGTAATCTAGTGATTCTCCTGTTGCTAAACTTTCTATCATTTGTTGACTTAGTGGAAGACAAACGCCCATATAAATTCTGGTTTTTTTAGAAAGTTCGCTTAGTTGTTCTTGATCTTTTTTTATTAATTCACTACTTGGAAGAGAGGCTATTATTTGTTCTAAAGATATATGCTGTCTTTGCATTATATGTTGTAAATGAGAAACAACTCTTTCTCCATATTCTTCTTTGTAGCACTCTAATTCTTTTGATGCTTCTTTAAATGTTTTTTCAAACTCAACTGCTTTTGTTTCAACAAAATCTAAGTAGGCTTTAATCGCATCATCTGTCTGTCCATGAATATCAAGATATTTTTCTAACATGTCAGTTAAAGCATACTCTTCAAATAAGTCTTTAATATAAGTGAACCAAATCTCTTCAAGTGCGGAAGAGGTTAACTTGGGATATCTTTTGGAAATATCATACATACCTTTGATTGTTTCTTTTTTGGTTCTAACATCATACTTGCCACCAAAACTTTGAAACTGACGCATAAATAATTCGTATGTGTCTTTTTCTAATGAAATATCTCCTAAAATGCTCATTATGTATTTTGTTCTACGTTGTCTTGATTCTTCATCAAAAATACATCCTTTAAATTCATCTTTATCTTTGATTAAGTATTCACTTAGTGGAAAAGTTGTTACTGGTTCTTCTTTAAAGAATTTACTCATTGTGTCACCTCCTTATTTTTGTAAATAAAAATACCCGTATCATCCTACAAATAAGGACGAATACGGGTATCCGCGGTGCCACCTTAATTTATTACTAAAGTTATACTAACTTTTAATTCAGTAATCTCTTTTTCTGCTCTAACAAGCATAGCAATGTGATAACGGATTGCTTTCCGAACTAGTCTACTAAGATTTCTCTTTTCGGTAGTTTGCTCCGAGGTGTTCTTTCTCAATACACTTATAATTGGTTCACACTATACCCAACTCACTGTTATAAGCATTAAAGGTACTTTTCCTCATCAATGCTCCTTAATTATAACATATGTTGGCTCATTTGTCAAATCAGTGTAAAGTAGATTGCTTATATTACTTTTTGAGATGTTTTGGAAAGTTCTTGGAATGGTGTAATATTTTTTTCTTCTAATGTTAATTCACTATCTGTTTTTGATAGAGATTCTCTTCCTTTGGTAAAAGCATTTTGATAAACACTACCTGGAATTGTTTTGAATTCTAAATTGTTTGGATTTTCACCTGTTTTAGTATTCAAAAAACTATCTCCATACATCCGTGCATATTCTTCTGTTAATTCAATATAACCATATTTAAGTAGAAATTCTGATGCTTCTTGATCTTCTCGGCGAATAAAGAAACCTGGATTTGGTGTTAATAATATCCTATCGGGATATAGTGGTGAAATAAAATAATTGGATAGTTGACATTTATCTTTATGAAAAAACTGAATGTAGGTTGGATCTACTAAGTATGTTTTTTCTTCGCCTTCAACATTTAACATAACGGTTGTAAAACTGTGTCCTTCTACTCCGGCTGTAATTACGTTTTGGGTAGCACAAGGTGCATACTTACAATTTATTTTTTCTAAATAATTTCCTAAAATACTTTGAGCCAAGTCACATTTATAATCAAAATTATCCATATTTGGATTAATAGTTTTTCTAATAATATAACTTATGGTTTGTAGAAAGTTCTCTGCTTCAGCTTGAGTTATGCTTTTATTAGAAGAGATTTTTTCTTCGATTGTAGAATAATAAGATATGTCAATATTTTCTTTTATGTATGGTTTAAAATCAACTATGTATTCCATAGGTCCTCCTTTATGTTAGTTTTATTTGTATGCTAAAACGTTATTATTGTAAAAGGTTGAGCGTTTATTTAGTTCAGTGAAAACGTATTCATACCCATTTTCCTCAACTAAAGTTTCTTTGTCTGAGAAAAGATTGGTTCCTAGGGCTAAGCGATCATTTTCTATTTCTGCTCCTAAGGCGACTAATGTCGTTGGAAAAAGATCCAATGATGTAAATTGTCTATTTGTTGTATTTGCTGTTGTAACAAGTGAATTGATTATTACGTTGTATGTTGTTCTGGTATAATTTTCGGATTTATCAAAATAATCTGTATCCATGCTTAGATGATCTCCAACTATAATTATTGTTGTAGTGTCATAAAAATCTTGTTCTTCTAGCCATGAAAGGAATTCAGCAATTTTTGTATCGGCACAATTTATTACATTTGAATACTTATCATCATATTTATTTTCACAAGTTTCGTCTAAATAGCCATCTTCAAAATGCGTATCAACTGTCAACATTGTAAAATTAAATGGTTCGTCTTTTGCGGATATTTCTGTTAATTGCTTTTTTGCTTTGGAATACAAATCCTCATCATCAAATCCCCACCAAACGATGTCTTCTTTTTTCATAGCATTTTCTTCGATGGCTGTATTGAGATCATATATTGTATAATTACCGTGTTTAGAAAAATAATGTTTACGACAACCATAGTTGGAATCAGACCCTAATAATAGATAGTTGTGGTAACCATTTTCTTCAAGAATATCTCCTAAAGTTGTTGTAGTAGGAAAAAAGTTGTATAAATCGATTATTCCATTACTGCTTGTGTTGATTTTTAGAGGAAGACCACTTGTTTGCCCTACCATGGCGGCTGATGTCCAAGCAGTTCCGTTTAAGGTTAGGGCTCCACCTAATTTTTCAGTGTTGGAAAAACTAATATTTTCTTTAGCGATTTTTGTTAGATTTGGAATGAGATTTTCTTTTTGTTGGCCACCATTTTTCTTATTTGAATAGGTATTTTCCATTGATTCTAGGAAGATATAAATCAAATTTTGTTTTTTAGTTGGGAAAGTTATTTCAACTTTGTTAGTTTCTACATAGTTTTCTTCTATAAATGTAGAGGAATTTATTTGATCACTTATGTAGGAAAACATATGAATATTATTTAAGCCTAGTAATAAGAGTATTATAAATAGTAATACATTTGTTAATAATCGTTTTTTTGAAATGAATTTTATTATTAAAAATGAGGCTAGACTTCCAATTATTATTCCTGGAAGAAAGACTTGCGTTGCGAGATTGGAGAAACTTTGAAGACTGATTCCTCCTAATGGAACTAATAAGTGAAAGAAAAGTTCATCTCCACTAAAGTTTCCATATGTGTCTAATGCCCAGAATGAAGCAAAGAATATAGAAAAACCAATTATATTTAGTACATAATATCCTATTTTCTTCATCTTACCACCTTTAGTAATTATATCATTTATTGGATATTTTTGTATACAAAGAAAAAAGGAGACTTGCTCCTTTGAATTTTTTAATTTTTACCAAAAGCGGTAAAGGATAACATTAATCCACCACAAATATTGGCAGAGTGTTCATCATATCCATATTCTCCGAATGTGAATACAGTTATAAATGGTACTCCTTTTGTTTCTTTTAGTATTTGTTTATGAACTTCTTCTATTCTATTTCCAATACCTAATTTTCTGCCACCACAATGAATAAGTAGATAGGCTGCAGGCTCAGAATATATTTGTTTATTGAGATCTTTTAGTGTATTTCCTGTTGAGTTAATTAATTCATAGACTGTAGTTTCTAATTGAATTATAGCCGTTTTTTCAACTACTTTATTTCCTAACGTAATAGTATCATCGGTTACCGTCTTAGTTCCCATATCGTTACCAAACATTGGATGACGTACTATTGTTAGATTACCTAATGGATCTTTTACTCCTAATGGCTTAGTAATTGATGCTGTTAGAAGATTTTTTCCATGGAGATTTTGAGTGGATGTTCCAATCCAACTGGCATATTTTTTTAATGCTGAGACTCCATCTATTGAGACTAAAGTTCGATTATCTTTAACCTCTGTGATGATACCTAAGTTATTCGTTTCACGATAACTTCCGGTGAAAGAAGTTGCTATTTCACTATCCGTGTAGAAAAAGGCAACTGCTACACCATCTGTAAAAACTTTGTCATTGCAAATAATTTTCCATTTTCCTTCAACTGTATCATCGGCTGCACTACCGCCAAACATTGGTACACGGCCAATTACATCTTGAATTCCCATTAAATAATCTTCTTCTTGTCGTGGGCTTGCGACCATATAAAAGTAAGCCGGTGCTCTAGTTGATTTAGCATTTTGAACTGCTTCGATAGCAACTTTTCTACCAATAGAACGAGCATCACGACCTGCCTCATGGCAAGCAATTCCTACTTTCAAATTATCATCATCTAACATCAGCATTCCAGAAAAACCATTTTCTGAAGTTATGATGCCATCGGGTACCATAATTGCCTCACTACTAGTACAACCAATGATTGGAGTATTTGTTACCTTTCTTACTCCTTTAATTACTTCTTTAATATCATTTTTAACCGAAGTATACAGGAATCCTAATTTAGAATTAGTTAAATCATTCATTGCTTTTCTAGCAGTTTCTTTTCCAGAAGTATAACTATCTTGGTTGGTACTATAGCCAATCGCTGACTTCAACATGGTACATCGACCTCTTTTCTTTTTTAAAATGCTAATTTATAAATATCGATAATATCTTCTACTGTAACACTTCTAGGATTTCCTGGTGTACAGGCATCATTAATGGCTTGTTTAGCAAGAGTTGGAAGCATTTCCTCAGGAACACCAATTTCTCTTAATGTTTGTGGAATTCCTAATTTAATTGAAAGCTCTCTTACTGCTTCGACTACTTTATCTACTGCTTCTTCATCAGATGTGTTTGTCATATCTAGTCCAAAAGCATTTCCCATATTTCTGAATAATTCTGGACATACTTTTCCATTGAATTTTAAAACATGTGGTAATAGTAATGCATTGGCTACACCATGTGGTGTATCGAAGTAAGCACCTAAAGAGTGAGCCATTGAATGAACAATACCTAGTCCAACATTTGAGAAGCCCATACCAGCGATGTATTGAGCATATCCCATTTTTTCTATTGCTTCCTCATCTTTTTCATTCGCTGCTTTTTCTAGATTTTTATAAATTAATGACATTGCATTAATGTGGAACATATCAGGAATTAGCCATCCTGCTTTAGTAATGTATCCTTCCATAGCATGTGTTAGAGCATCCATACCAGTTGACGCTGCTAAACCTTGTGGCATTTTTTGCATTAAATCTGGATCAATAATTGCTACTACTGGAATATCGTGCGGATCAACGCATACCATTTTTTTAGTTCTTTTTTCATCAGTAATTACATAATTGATTGTAACTTCTGCGGCAGTTCCTGATGTTGTTGGTAAAGCGATTAGTGGTAGTGATTTATTCTTTGTTTCTACAGCACCATCTAAACTAACTACATCTGTATGTTCTGGATTTGTCATAATGATACCAATTGCTTTTGCTGTATCAATTACGCTTCCTCCACCTACAGCAACAATAACATCTACATTATTAATCTTTGCCATTGTTAAGCCATCAAGTACATTTTCTACTGTTGGATTTGGTTTGATGCCATCATAAACAAAGTATGTTATTTTAGCATCATCTAACACCTTTGTTACCATTTCTGCTACTTTTGCATCAATTAGTGCACGATCAGTAACAAATAAAACTTTTTTGAAACCTCTTGATTTTATTTCGTCTACTACTTTTTCTCTTGAGCCGCGTCCAAAATAAGATGTTTCATTTAAAACTATTCTGTTTGTCATATTCTAGCCTCCCTATTTTATTTAATTATAGCATATTTTTTCCATAGAGAATATCTTTTTTTATGTTTTTAAAAGAAAAAAGAGCAGGCGCTCTTAGATTAACTTATCTTGTGATTTTGAATTTAAGGTTAAGTCTGCTCTTCTTCCATCTAAATAAGCATAATAACCGGCAGCGGCGATCATTGTGGCATTATCTGTACAATATTTCATTGGTGGTATTGATAAATCCACATTTAATTCTTCTGCTACTTTGGTCATTTCTTGTCTTAAGCCTTGATTAGCTGCAACTCCTCCTGCCACAATAACCGTTTTTATATTTTTATCAACTATTGCTTTTCTTACTTTAGTAGTGATTGATTCAATTGCAACTTTTTGGAAGGATGCGGCTAAATCTTCATGATTTAAAGTATTACCTCTTTGTTCTTCATTATGGGCTAAGTTAATTACAGCACTTTTTAGTCCACTAAATGAAAAATTGTAACTTTCATCTTTTAAAGGAACTGGAAGTTTATAGGCATTTGGATTGCCGATAGTAGCAAGTTTATCAATCTTTGGTCCACCTGGATATTCTAATCCTACTACTCTTGCTACCTTATCGTAACATTCACCAATGGCATCATCTAAAGTTCCACCTAGTTTGTTGAATCTGTAATGACTTGGCATTTCAATTATTTCTGTATGTCCTCCGCTAACTACGATTGCTAAAAGAGGAAATTTTAATTCTTTTACTAAACTATTAGCGTAAATGTGTCCGGCTATATGATGAACTGGAATTAACGGCTTGTTATGAACAAAGGCTAAGGTTTTAGCAGCCTCTAGGCCTATCAAAAGAGAACCTATTAGTCCTGGTCCGTAAGTAATTGCAATTGCATCTATATCGTTCATAGTCATATTGGCTTGTTCTAAACATTCTTCTAATACCATGGTTACGTTTTTTACATGATGGCGGCTTGCAATTTCTGGAACAACACCACCAAAATCTTTGTGAACATCTATTTGAGATGAGATAACTGTGGCAATTTCTTCTGTTCCATTTTTTACAATTGATACACTAGTTTCATCACAACTGCTTTCAATTCCTAATATATACATATCTTTCATTTACTACACCTTCTCGTTTCTTTCTTATTTTAACATAAAAGACTCTTTTTTTCCAGTAGAAGAGTCTTATTTATTCATTTATTCTTTCCATTAAAATTCCATCAATCCCTTGGTAATATCCTTTACGAAGTGCTTTTTCCACAAATCCATGTGACTTATAAAGATGAATTGCGGCTTGATTATCAATTCTTACTTCTAATGTAATGTTTTTTTCCACAAGTTCAAGCATTTTCTCTAATAAAATTTTACCTTTTCCACAGTTTCTGTGGGAAAGTTCTATTTCAAATTGATTTATTTCTGCTCTATCATAGATATCACTGTAGTATATGTAACCAATGACACGGTTATTTTCTTTATAAATAAGATATTTGGCAAAGGGATTAGTCTGAAATTCATGTAACACAGTTTGAGTGTTTATGAAAGAGTCATTTACTTCGGTTATGTTTTCTATTGTTAACTCGGTAATCATTAATTCAATTTACTCTCTTCTGCTTCTGTTAATTTTAAATAATCCGGATTTACTCCATGGGGATTTATTGGTTCTTTATCTTTAAAATATGTAATTATTTTTAAAATATCTGGTACATAATCTTCTTTTGTTGCATATTCTTCAAGTTCATCTTTTGTGATAATTGTGTAGTCGTTTAACTTTTCTAACTCTTTGTTTAAATCATCTATTTTTATGTGTTGTGGGTGTAGTATGACGTTGTTGTTCTCACCATAAATGGCGCTAAAAACATATTTTCTTCTGGCATCTATCATTGGAACTTTAATTTTATTTGTCTTGCTAGATAGCATCATTGCTTCTAAAGATGTTATTGTTGTTATTGGAATATTTAGACTCCAAGCATAAACTTTGGCTATTGTAATACCAATTCTAATTCCAGTGAATGAACCAGGTCCATTTACGACGATTATTTTATCGATATCGTTAGCAGTCAAGTTACTTTTTGTGAATAATGCAACTATTTCTGGTAGGGCTTCTTCAGATAGACTGTGTCCAAATTCTTTTTTCACTTCACATAGTAGTTTATCATCTTCTGATATTCCCGCGTAAAGATAACTTGATGACGTATCTATATATAAAATTCTCATAGTACAGCCTCACAAATTTCCTCATATTTTCTTCCATAAGGTGTAATTATGATGATACGTTTATTTTCATCTTCATCTGAGTTTTTAATTTTAATATCTAGTCTTTTTTCTGGAAGATAATCAGGAATCATATCTGCCCACTCAATAATAGTTACACCTTTTTTAGTAAAATATTCTTCTATTCCTAAATCCTCTGCTTTTCCGTCTAAACGGTATACGTCCATATGAAATAGTGGCATTTCACCTGAAAGATATTCTTTAATTATATTAAAGGTTGGAGAAGTTACTTCTTCTGTAATTTCCATTGCTTGAGCAAAGCCTTTTGTGAAGACTGTTTTTCCGCTTCCTAAATCTCCTCGTAAACAAATAACCATATTTGGAAATTTTTCTGATTCAATGTTTTGTGCTAATTCAATTGTCTCTTCTTCAGAGTATGTTGTAATTTTGTATTCCATTTCTATCACCTACAAATTATTATATCAAAAATCGCGAGTTATACAACTCTTCTTGACTATTATTTTTGTCAAATTGTCTACTCACCGGCTATAGAAATATTTTTAATATATAGGGATGGGGCACCGGTGGATTTAGAAACAAAATTCAAATCACCTCCGATTGCTTTTATGTTTGCTAATAATTCAAATATTGATGTTGTCATTACAGCCGGGTGAAAACCACAAGTTATTTGTCCTTTTTCGACGATATATCCAAATACCTGCATTGATATGTTTCCTGAGGCGCAATTGATGGCTGTTCCTGATGACCCCATGTAACTTGTTATATAGATTCCATTATCCATCTCTTTAAATAGTTCTGTTAATTTTTTAGAGGTTGGAACGATGTACATATTTCTTGTGCCAATACCATTGTATTTGTTCCCAGTTGATAAAATATTATCTACTTTTGCTTCTTTTATGTCATACAAATATGTTTTAATCTCACCATTTTTAATGATTTCTTTGTTTATTGTTGTTGTTCCTTCTTTGTCAAAGATTGTGCATCCTGGATAATTTTTGTTTTGAGGTTCTTCTAGAATTGTGAGCTTATCAGAAAATACTTTTTTGTTTAATTTATTTTCTAGGCAGGATTTTTTTTGATGAATATCTAAGGCTGAAAGCATGGTTCCTAAACTGGTTATTATTTGAGCGGTAACTTTATTGCTTAATATTATGTCGTACTTTTTAGTTTCTAATTTCCTTTTTTCAACACCGATGGTTGTTAAATCAAGAACTTTATTTATAATTTTTGTGAAATCGATAGTTTGTTTATCATTAACTAATAATTGTTCACTGTAAGTAGAAAGCTCTTTATTTTTTTCGGCACTAGATTCTACGTATAATTCATAGTTGTGAGATGATGTCGCAATATCTACTCCATTTGTATTTATGATTCTTGTTTTTATGTAAGTATCTCCATATGCTGTTTCTAGGCTTTTTGTTTGTGGAAATTGTTTCGTTAGACTGGATGTTTGTTTTAAAAAATCTAATTCATTTGTGATATCAACATTTATTGTCTCATTTATTTCATTATTTTCAACGTTTATTAAATAATCATCCTCATATTGACTTTCTGTAGTATTAATTTTCTCTAGTAATAAGTCAATGATTGATTCATCTAGATACTCTGTATAAACTTGTTCTGTCTTACCTTTTATTTCTGCTTTAATTGTAAAACTTATTTTTTCACTATCTGTATAATCTTCAACTTTTTCGTTGATTAAATAAACAGAGTTTTCCTTTTTTAATTCTTCTGTTATTTGAATATTTTCAAATCCTTTTTTTCTTGCTGCTTCGAAAAATTCTTGATATGTCATCATTGCTTTCCTCCTACTAGTATTTTAGATACTTTGATTGTTGGCTGACCACATGTAACTGGAATCATACCGCTCTTGCTTCCACAATAACCATCATTAATCTCTAAATCTGAACTAACCATTTCAACCATATTTAGAATATTTCTACCATTTCCTATTAGGGTTATTCCCTTGACTCTATCTGTTATTTTTCCATTTTCAATTAGGTAAGCACATTCAACTCCAAAATTGAAATCACCAGTTATAGTATTAACTTGACCGCCACTTAATTTTTTACAATAAATTCCATAATCTATTGATTTAATCATATCTTCTATTGTATCTGTTCCAGGTGCTAAATAGGTGTTGCTCATGCGGGATGTTGGTGCATATTCATAACTTTCTCTTCTTCCACAGCCAGTAGATTTCATATTCATCTTTTCACTATTATACTTATCAACTAAATATGATTTTAAAACGCCATTTTCGATTAGAATGTTCTTTTGTGGAATGTCCCCTTCATCATCGATGATATTACTTCCCCATGCACCAGGTATTGTTCCATCATCAATTAAAGTGACTTTCTCTGAACCTACTTTTTGTCCTAATTGATTGGCAAAAATTGATAAATTTGGAGCCACGGATGTTGCCTCTAGTCCATGGCCACAGGCTTCATGAAAAATAACCGCACCAAATCCTGAACCAATTATTACGGGAACTTCCCCACCTTTGAAATTTTTAGCATTTAATTTTTCTACATTGCTTTTTGCTACTTCTAAACTCTCTTCTTCAATATTAATTTCTTCTAAAAACTCGTAACCTTTTCCTCTTCCAATTGCTAGAAATTCATTTTCTTTTATGTCATCTTGTTCAGCGTATGTTTGGCAGACATATCTCGTATGAATTGAATCACTTGATATAAATTTTCCTGTTGAATTGGCAATTGTGAATTTTTTGTAATTTTCTATAAATTTTAGCTGAACTTGTGTTATTTGACTGTATGTACTTCTAATTTTGTTGTCTATTGCTGAAAGAAGCTGTTTTTTTTCTGTTGTTGAAAAATCTTTGTGACTTATTTTTACTATATTGTATTTTTCCTGTAAGTCATTTAATATTATTGATTTCTTTTTGGCAGCCACGATATTTTTAATTAGTTTTTTCATTAGTTTTTCTAAATTTAAATGTGACAAATTATTTGTAGAGGCGTAGTAGTAGTCACCGTTCTGCATTATTCTAAAACCAATTCCCTTTGTATTCTTTGTTTTAATAGCATCTAGTTTTGAATTGGTATATTCATATGTTTTATTAAAACTTTCCTCATAGTAGATTTCTGCAAAATCGGCACCATGATTTATTGCAATATTTAGAAGATTCTCATATTCTTTTTTTAACATTTTTATCACCATTTTTATTATAACAGAAAAGAACTATCTTTTGATAGTTCTTATTTTAAACAAAAAAAATCCTTGGCAACTTCCTATCTTCGCATTCACTATTGTCGGCGCTTTAGT